>JANTFF010000107.1 GCA_024763575.1 Sulfurovum sp. | reverse complement strand
ATACACCTATGATATAGCTCAAACAAAAGTTTATCAAGTCAAACAGTTAGCAAAAAAAAGTGGATTTCCACTGTTAGCTACACTTGAAGAGGCTTAAAAAATATAAAGGGATAAAAATGATAAGTATAGAATTGAATAATGTATTTAGAGAATCCGTTCGGTATGCAAAAGAGAACAGACATGAGTATCTAACACTTGAACATATTTTTTTATCTATATTAAAAAGTCAAGAGGGACAAGAGATACTTAGAGCTGTTGGTGGAGATATAGGTTATATGACCGAATTAATCACAACATATATAAGTAGTAATGTACCTGTATTAGAACTCAATGAAGATGGTGAAGTAGATGACCCTTATGAGACGGTAGCCTTGTCTCATGTGATGAATGATATGATGACTCATATCAATAGTTCAGGACGACATGAAGCTAAAATTGGTGATATGTTGGCTTCTATTTTTACACAACAGAAGAGTTATACTTATCAGGTTCTAAGAGCAGAAAATATAGATAGAGTTGATATTTTGGAAGCTATATCTCATAATAATTTTATAGATGAAGAGAGCAGTGATATAGTAGAGGTTGAAGAGGATGAATATCCAAATCTCACAGCTTATACAATTGAGTTGGTATCTATTGCTAAACAAGGCAAAATAGACCCTGTAATTGGTAGAACTTCTGAAATAGATAGAGTAATGCAGACACTGTGTAGAAGAAAGAAAAATAATCCTCTATTAGTAGGTGAACCAGGTGTTGGTAAAACAGCTATTGCAGAAGGATTAGCTCTAAAAATATCTGAAGATAATGTACCTGATATTTTAAAAAATAGTAAAATATTTGCATTGGATTTAGGTGCAATGATTTCAGGAACTAAATATAGAGGAGATTTTGAAAAACGGCTCAAAGGAGTTTTGAGTGAATTAGAGAGTGTCAATAAATCCATTATATTTATAGATGAAATTCATACACTAGTAGGAGCAGGGGCTACAAGTGGGGGTAGTATGGATGCAGCTAATCTACTCAAACCTGCTTTAGCTAGAGGTGAATTAAAATGTATTGGGGCAACTACCTATGCAGAGTTTAGAAACCATTTAGAGAAAGATAAAGCACTATCGAGAAGATTTTCAAAAATAGATATAGATGAACCAAGCAAAGAAGATACTATAAAGATACTTCAAGGTATCAAGCATAAATATGAAGCATATCATCAGATAAATTTCTCTGATGAAGCTTTACAAAGTGCAGTTAATCTTAGTGTTAAATATCTTCATGATAGATTTTTGCCAGATAAAGCTATGGATATTATAGATGAGGTTGGAGCTCATTTTATGCTTCAAGACAAGAAAAATATAACAATTACAAGTTCTGATATAGAGGATAGTGTAGCAAGAATGCTTAAACTTCCATCTACTGTTATATCTAGTGATGATACCTCTAAACTAAAAGATTTAGCAGAGACTATCAAACAAAAAATTATAGGTCAAGATAGTGCGATAGATACTCTTGTACAATCTATCAAACGCTCTTATGCAGGACTAAATCAAGAAAATCAACCAATAGGTTCATTTCTATTTGTAGGTCCAACTGGAGTTGGTAAAACTATTCTAAGTGAAGAGTTAGCAAAAAGTATGGATATTCATTTTGAGAGAATAGATATGAGTGAATATATGGAAAAACATGCTCTAAGCCGTCTAATTGGTGCACCTCCTGGTTATGTAGGATATGAACAAGGTGGACTATTAACAGAGATGATAAAGAAAAATCCTCATACAGTATTGCTACTAGATGAGATAGAAAAGGCACATCCTGATATTATGAATATCCTACTTCAAGTAATGGATGGAGCAAAACTTACTGACAATAATGGAATGGTAAGTGATTTTAAAAATGTTATATTGATTATGACTTCTAATCTAGGAACAAAAGAGGCAAGTGTTATGGGATTTGCCAAAAATGACAGTGTCAAGACCGATAATGCACTCAAAGATTTCTTTTCACCTGAATTTAGAAATAGACTTAGTGCTGTAGTTGAGTTTAATCATCTTGATTTAGATGTAATTGTGAAAATAGTAGATAGAGAGATAGAGAAACTAAATGAGCAGATGGCAAGTAAAAATATTACTATCAAACTAAGCAAAAAAGCAGGTGAATATATAGCCCAAGAGGGATATAGTGACTTATATGGAGCGAGAGAGATAGCTAGAGTAATCAATGAGAAAATCAAAGAGCCATTGACTGATGAGATACTATTTGGCAAACTAAAAAATGGTGGTAGTGTCAAAGTGACATATAAGAAGGAGAAGTTAGACTTTGTCTTCGATATATGATGATGACTATTTTATTACAGAAATAGGTATGCCTCATATCTTCCCCAATGCTAGAGAGGGAAGTGATGAGGGTTTATTAGCTTATGGAGGCGATTTAAATCCTAATCGTCTTTTAACAGCTTATAGAAAAGGTATTTTCCCTTGGTTTAACCCCGAAGACCCTATACTTTGGTGGTCTCCAAATCCCCGATTAATTTTATATCCAAATGAGTTTAAACGAAGTAAATCTCTCAAACGAGTAATTAAAAATAAAGGTTTTGAAGTTCGTTTTGATACAAATTTCGAGGCTGTTATTGATTATTGTAGCACTGTTCCAAGAGAAGGACAAGTAGGAACATGGCTAACAGAAGAGATGAAAGAATCTTATATAGAGCTACATAAAATGGGATTTGCTCACTCTATAGAGACCTATTTAGAAGATAAATTAGTGGGTGGATTTTATGGTGTATCTATGGGAAAAGCTTTTTTTGGAGAGTCTATGTTTACTCTTGTCCCCAATGCTTCCAAAGTAGCCTTAAGTTATTTAAGTAATATTTTTGTTCAAAAGTGTTATGATTTTATAGATTGTCAAGTAGAGACACCTCACTTAGTAAGTTTAGGTGCTAGATTGATAAGTCGTGATGATTTTTTAGACCAATTAGAGGATGCTTTGGAAAAACCTAGCGATATAGGTTCTTGGTCAGAGTGGAGTAATAATGTGGGGTTACCAACTCACGATAAGTAATAATAGATTATAGAGGTAATAGTTATGGTAAATAGAGATATAAATTTTTCATTATGGTTAGATTTTATAGAGAGGGATTATCTAAAAAATGAGTTTGGTAAACTTTTAGAGGAGGGTGTTGTAAGTGGTGCAACTAGCAATCCATCTATTTTTGCTTCAGCTATTACAACTTCTCCTGCATATAAAAAGCAATTGAAGTTATTAAAAGGAAAATCTGCAAAAGAGAAGTATGAAGCATTAGCTACAAAAGATATAAAATTAGCTGCACAAATACTTAGACCATGTTATGACAAAGGTTATGATGGATATATCTCTATAGAGGTTGACCCTTCTTTAGCCAATGATACCAAAGGAACAATAGCAGAAGCTAGAAGACTATTTAAAGCTATAGGTGAACCAAATGTTATGGTAAAAGTACCTGCAACACAATCAGGATATGATGCAATGTCAGCACTAATGGCTGATGGAATATCTGTTAATGCTACGCTAATATTTTCTCCTAAACAGGCACGACAGTGTTTTACTGCTATGACCAAAGGAATTGCAAAAGGTGAAACAGATGGAAGTTGTAGAGTTGAGGGTGTTATATCTGTATTTGTTAGCCGTTTTGATAGACTGCTAGATGATGAACTAGAGGTTAATGGTATTGCTCCAAATAGAACAGGTATATACAATGCAGCCAAAATCTATAATATGGTAGAAGCAAATGAGATACCAAATATTAGAACACTTTTTGCAAGTACTAGTGTAAAAGGGGATAATCTAGCTCCTGATTACTATGTATCTGAACTTGTAGCACCTCACTCTATCAATACAACACCACTTGATACTATCAATGCTTATATAGCTACAGAGAATAAAAAAGAGGCTCTACCTATAGAAGATAGTGTAATTAACGGATACTTTATGAACTTAGAAGATAATGGATTTGATATGGATGAGATATATAAAAGTCTATTAAATGATGGGTTAAAAGCTTTTGAAGAGTCATTTAATGATATGTTGAAATCTCTTGAGGATTAGAGAGATTAATTCATTTAATGAGTTTAGATAAAGTGATTAAAGAGATGTTAGAAGGTTTTGATGAATATAGTAAAGAGTATTTATAGTTTTTTAGAGTTAAAAAAAAGTTTACTATTTCTAGCTATTCCTCTTTTGTTTTATTTTTTGAAGGAAAGAGGCTAAA
>JANTFF010000106.1 GCA_024763575.1 Sulfurovum sp. | reverse complement strand
TATTAGATAAGTTTTTACTTAACTGTTGTTAACCCCATTTTCGCAGGGTTGAGAATATTATTAGGGTCAAAAGCTCTTTTAATATCTCTAAATAGTTGTAACTCCTCATTACTAAATGCTATATTCATAAATGGAGCTTTGCTAGTTCCAATTCCGTGTTCTCCACTAAGTGTTCCACCCATATCCACTACTAGTTGGAATATCTCTTCTATGGCTTTATGTCCCTCTTCTATTTGAGATATATCTATCATGACATTGACATGTATATTACCATCTCCTGCATGACCAAAACATGGAATTTTGAAACCATATTTATCTCCTATAGCATATATCTCTTCTAATGCTTTTGGTAGCATTGACCTTGGTACTGATATATCTTCATTTAGCTTTTTATTTCCAAAAATAGTAATAGATTGTGAGGCGTTTCTTCTAGCATACCATAACTCTTTGGCTTCTTCTTCATCTTTGGCTATTCTAAACTCTTTTGCTCCATTTTCTTTGAATGATTGTTCTAGTGTTTGAAGCTGAAAATCTATCTCTTCTGGTACATTTCCATCTACATCACCAACTAAAACTCCACCTGCATCTTGTGGTAAATTTACACCCAATTTTTCTATTAATGCTTGAATAACTAGCTTATCCAAAAACTCCATAGCTACAGGATTAGCTCCTGATGAAAGAGATTTGAACACAGCATTCATCGCATTATCAACACTTGGGAAAACACTCATATATGTTTTTTTGTATTTTGGTTTTGGAATAAGTTTGAGTGTAAGTTCTGTCAAAACAGCCAAAGTACCCTCACTTGCTATTAACATACCTGCTACATTATATCCTGCTACATCTTTAATAGTTCGTTTACCTGCTCGAATAATATCCCCATTGGTTCTAACAGCTCTTAGAGCCATTACATAATCTTTGGTAATACCATATTTAGCAGCTCTCATACCACCTGCATTTTCACTTACATTTCCACCCAAAGTAGAGTACTCTTCACTTGCAGGGTCAGGTGGATAAAATAGTCCTAACTCTTCAACATGCTTTTGTAAATCCATATTTAATACACCTGGTTGAACTACTGCTACCATATTTTCGGTATCAATCTCCAAGATTTTGTTCATATGTTTTTCCATGGCTAGGATTATTCCACCATTAGCAGGTAATGCTCCACCTGTAAAACCACTTCCTGCACCTCTTGGGGTGATTATGATTTGCTCTTGATTACAATATTTGAGTATATCTTGAACATCTTGTTCATGTCGTGGAAATATAACTGCATCTGGTTCAAATCGTGTTCTAGTAGCATCATAACTATATGCTATCATATGGGCTTTGTCATCATATATATTATCTTTACCGACTATATCTGTAAATACTTTTAGATGTTTTTTGTCTATCATTTTATTTTCTCTATACCTTTATAATATGCTGGGAACTCTTTCTTATCATTTTCACTAAATATATCTGTACTTATCTGTTCAAATCTAGCATAGAATGGAGATTGTGCTTTTCCATTTATAGTAGTGTTTATAGCTATTCTTCTTAGGTAATTACCACTTATTGGGTCAAAAATTCTTAAACTATCTTTTGCTACTATTGCTACTAATCCAACTTGTGTCTCCATAGCAAATTGTTTTAGATTTTTTTTAGTAATTCTATCTTCATCATTTACTATTAGAAACGAAGCGTATATATCAGGGTGTATCCAAACTTTTTTAATAGATTTGGTTATGCTACTATATACTTTCTGATTTGGAGCAATCAAAAGTACATTGTCATATAAATTACCAAATATAACTTGGTCACCCTCTTTTAAATCTGTTTTTATGGTTGGTAAATTATCATGTTTTAGCATATTGTATTTACCTATAGTAGCTTTGGTACCTCCTTGGCTAATAGCAGTATGAGTAATAGCAAAAAGCCCATTACCATAACTATGTACAACTATCCCACTTCTACCTTTTGGGATACTATTTGTTAGAGTAACCTGTTTTTTATTATCAATCGCTTGAATAGTCGTTTTTGTTCGTTGTGGTAAGTCCATTGCCATTAATAGCAATGAACTCAATATCATTAATATGATTTTTCTCATCTTTTTCCTTGGTGGATTAATTCATTGTACGATTATACTTGTAAAAAATTAAAGAGTACTTGGCTTAACATTTTTCATAATCTCAAACCAATCTCTGGAAAAGTTTTTTTGGATATAACTCTCATGATGAGGTACTGTGCAACCTGTACAGTTTTGATGAATTGCACTATCTGTTTTAAACTGGTCGCCATCTTTTGAGTTGATATTACATTTGCTAAATAGAGTTCTATTTTCTATCTTTTCAAATCCATTATCATCAAATCTAAAGTTAGGACATGCACATAAGTAACAGTTTAAGTTCTCCATATCATGACATTTTTTGTTTTTGGCATATAGTGGACAAAAATCTGGTTCATTTTGTACCATATTTTCAAATCTAAAATACTCTATAAGCTCTTGGTCATTTAGATTGGATAGTTTTTTGATAATTTTTTTATGTTTTTCTCCATGTGATTGAAACCAACTACTATAACTCATCTATTTCCTTTTTGAAAATTATATCTATATATTGATATAGTTTCTATTTTAAATAGGATATAATTTATCTAATTTATAGTAGAATACATAATTATATTTATTATAATTTTATATTATTGATTGGAGAAACAGATAAATGAAAAAAGTTTTAGTATTAGGTGGAGGTTTTGCAGGTGTAGAAACTGCTATATACCTGAGAAAACAAGGAATTAATACTACAGTTGTAAGTGATAGGGATTACTTTTATATATATCCTACATCAATATGGATACCTACAGGAGATGCAACCAAAGAAGATGTCTCCGTACCACTTGAGAAGTTGGCTAAGAAACATGGTTTTGAAGTTATAGTTGATGCTGTAACCTCTTTTGAAGCAAAAGAGAAAAAAGTTACATTAGAAAGTGGTAAAGTAATAGATGACTTTGAATATATTGTAGTGGCAATTGGTCAAGATAAAATGAAACCAAAAGGTGTTGAACATACTCTCTCTATCTGTGGCAAACCCGAAGAGGCAGTAGAACTAAACAAGAGAATAGAAGAGTTAGTGGCAAAAGGTTCAGGAAAAATTGCTATGGGATTTGGTGGAAATCCAAAAGATACATCAGCAGTTCGTGGAGGACCTGCTTTTGAAGTTCTATTTAATGTGAATACTATGTTAAAGAAAAAAGGTCTGCGAGATAAGTTCGAACTAACATTTTTTGCACCAATGGAAAAACCTGGTCTTAAAATGGGACATAATGCTGTAGAGATGATGCATAAAATGTTTAATATGACAAATATTCATGCACAAATTGGTTCAAAAATTATATCTTTTGAAGAGGATGGTATAAATTTTGAAAATGGAACGAAATTAGAGTCTGACCTTATTATGTTTATATCAGCAGGAACAGGACATCATGTATTAGTAAACTCTGGACTACCTTTAAGTGATGCAGGATTTGTAGTTACTAATGAATATAATGAGATAGATGGATTTGAGGGTATATATGCTATTGGAGATAGTGCTTCTCTAATGGGACCAGATTGGAGAGCTAAACAGGGTCATGTTGCAGAAGTTATGGCTAAAAATGTAGCATATAATATCTTCCAAAAGATACAAAATATCAACTCCAAACGAAGTTATATAGAACATATCAATATCTTATGTGTAATGGATACAGGAGATGGAGCCGCATTTGTATATAGAACAGATAAAACAGCCAAAATGATACCACTACCAATTATAGGTCACTGGATGAAAAAAGGTTGGGGTTGGTATTGCAAAAACTCTAAGCTAGGCAAAATACCAAGAATACCAGGAATGTAACAGTGAAACAGACAATAATGATGGAAAAATATCCAATATTTGAATTGGATATAAAAAAGAGTGAGACTAAATTTCAAACAGCAGGTGAGATTATAGAGTATCTAAAAGAAAAAATAGATAATCATCCTATAGCTGTATATATTGCCACATTTGACCACTATAGTCATACCCATAGTTTAGATGATGGAGAAATAGCATCTGAGATAGTAGATGCCAAGAATATAGTATGCTGTTTTGGTAAACAGTTACCAAAAGCAAATATGTTAGCTGTAAGACCTCGTTCAATTGGTGTAGCAGAACTTAATGATGAATTTGTAATTAGCTTTTTAGAAGCTCCAAATCCTATAGCAAATGATGCTATGGAGAGTTGGGTTAAAGGGATTGTCAATCTATAATAGATTAAAAT
>JANTFF010000105.1 GCA_024763575.1 Sulfurovum sp. | reverse complement strand
CTACTTTGTGCAACAGTGCTTTATGCAGGAGATACAAATAGTACTACTCTAAATGCAGATAAAAATATTACTAAAGCAAAAACTACAGTAAAAAAACTATCCAAAAAACAAGAGGGTATTAAATATATTAAAATGTTGGGTAGAACACTCAAAACACATCTAAAAGCAGAGATGAAAGCTGATAAAACAGCTCTAAAAGCGATAGATTTTTGTGCTACTAAAGCAGATAAATTAACCAAAGAGGTTAATGCTAAACTACCTAAAAATGCAAAAGTTAGAAGAACTTCACTTTTGACTAGAAATGAAAATAATAAACCTGATGCGTTAGACAAAGCTATAATGGAAGAGATTATTTCAGATATGAATAAGACAAATATAGATGTATCTAAACCATTAATGGTTGAGACACCAACTAGTTATAGAGTTTATAAACCTCTTTTTGTGAAACCTGTATGTTTAAAATGTCATGGAACTAGCAAAGATGTATCTGCCAAAGTTCAAAAAGCAATTATTTCAAAATATCCTAATGATAAAGCTGTAGGATTTAAACAAGGTGATTTAAGAGGTGTAATAGTTTCTGAAATTACTAAATAGAGAGGATTAGCTTATAGTAATCTCCAATGCCTTACCATGAAGTAAGGCTTCAGCTATCTTTTTATTAGCACTGCTAACAAGCCGTGAAAAGGTTGTACGAGATATACCCATACGGTCAGCACACTCTTGTTGATATAGATTTTCATAGTTAGCCAAACGAATAGCCTCCATCTCATCACACTCCAAAACTATTTTTTCAAGTCCTCTACCTCTAACGCCACAAGGTTTAAAACAGACATGTGAGTGGTCTTTTTCTATATTTCGTAAAATTTTTCTTCTACCTAATCTTTTGGGCATATCTCTCCTTTTCTAATGTATCGAACAGCTTCCTTGACCAGCACTTTTTTCTAAATTACCGTTGATAAATGCTTGAACACTCTCTTGAACTGTAGCAGAGGTGGTATCAAAATAGACATCAAGTCCTACTTTTGCAAATCCTTCTGCTGGAGATGCACCTATCCCACCAACAATAAGTGCATCAGGATTTAGACTCATAATATTAGTAACTGCATTGCCACAAGCACCAGTACTATGTCCACTATTAGCAACACCTTCTACATCTACTATTTTGTTATTTTCAAGTGTAATTATAGTGTAAAACTTTGCTTTTCCAAAATGAGCCCCTCTTTTACTGAGGTAACCCATATTTTCATCTGTTGGAAATACTAATCTCATTTTTTCTCCTTAAAGTTGTTCGGTTAGTTTACCATTTTTATAAGCTTCATAAGCCTCTTTGATACTCATATCTCCTGCACCTATAAAGATTTTTACATTAGAAGTTTTTAATATATCCAATGCTTTACCTCCTGCTCCATTTCCTGTAATAATAATATCAGGAGAGTGTTTCAAAACTTTTTTGGCTGTTTGTAGTCCTGCTCCATGCTCCATTGCTTCTGTTTCACTATTTGGCAAAACCTCTAATGTATCACTCTCCTCATCATATATAACCATCATCTCCATTCGTCCAAATCTTGCATCCATTGGACTACTCCACTCACTTCCTTTTGCTGTAAATAGTATTTTCATTTTTTTCCTTTTTATTCTTGAATTTTATTTTTTATTTTTTCCCAACTCTCTTTTATCACTATAGATAGTTTTGAATTTGGGTCATACTCTACTATTGGCATAGCTTTTGCCAAACTTTTAGTAAATGTTTCATCATAAGGTAGTTTTGCTATTAATTCAATATTCTCCTTTTTTAAAAAATATTCAATCTCTTTGGTTACATCATCATTCAAATCAGCTTTATTGATGATACAGACCGATTTTAGATTAAATGTTTTGACTAATTCGTGAACTCTTTTTAAATCATGCAACCCTGAAAGAGTAGCTTCTGTAACCAAAACAACTAAATTTGCTCCACTCAAACTAGATATTACAGGGCAACCAATACCAGGGCTTCCATCTGTAATTACATACTCTTTATCCTCTTTTAAAGCTAACATCTTAGCCTCTTGTTTGACCTTAGCAACCAATTTACCAGAGTTTTCAGCTCCAAATCCTAGTTTGGCATGTGCCATTTTAGCACCATTTTTAATATCTGATATAAAAATATCTCCAGCTTTTTGCTGTTGCATTGTAATTGAGTCATGAGTACATACACGACTACAGTACCAACACCCCTCACAAGATATATTATCTACTTGATGATACTCTTGCATCGGTGTAATGGCATCAAATCTACACACCTCATAACAGTCACCACAATTAGTACATAAATCTTTGTCAATAACTGCTATCTCACCACTCATAAAATTTTGTTGATGAGCAAAGTTAGCATCTAATAATAGGTGCATATTGGCTGCATCTACATCACAATCGCAAGTGATAGCATTAGCTCCTTCGAGATATGAAAAAGAGGCACTAATAGAGGTTTTACCTGTTCCACCTTTTCCAGAGATGATTACAACTTCTCTCATTTTATACCTCCTATAAACTCTACTATCTCATCTAGTGAATTTTTGAAATGTTCTATTTTAGGATATATCAACTCTCCTTTAGAATATAATTTTGCCACCTCTTTATCATTGTGTACTTTGGTAACTATAGGAATATTTTCTACTTGACAATACTCCTCAACTCCATTATCACCTATACCATAACGGTTAATTATTACTCCAAAATTTTGTTTTAATACTCTCATAGTCTCTACAGCCAATCTCAAATCATTAAGTCCAAATGGTGTTGACTCTGTAATCAAAAATACAAAATCACTATAACGACTAGCCTCTATTACAGGACAACTAGTACCTGGAGGTGCATCAAGAAGTTTAATATATCCATCAAATTTTTCATCTACAAAATCAATTGTACCAGCAATCAAAGGTACAGCCATCTCTTGACCTAAATCTAATCTTCCCTCAACCAAAGAGAAATTATCACTATCATATTCACAAATCTCACCTATTCTCTCAGGAGTCATTGGCAAAGAGTTGGTAGGACATAACTCACTACAAGCATAACAACTATGACAAAGAGCAGGATAAACTCGTATCTCATTTGGTAAATCAATAATGGCGTTAAAGTTACAAACCTCTGCACATTTTCCACAAAGTGTACAGTCGGTACTATCCCATTTTGGTACCATTTTATTAAAAACCTGTTCTGTTTTTAGTTTACCTTTTAAAAAAATAGCCGAATTTGGCTCTTCTACATCTAAATCAGCCAAAACTACTTTTCTATTTTGACTTGCCAAATAAGAGGTTAAATTGGTAGAGAGGGTAGTTTTACCTGTCCCTCCCTTACCACTTGCAATGGTTATTTTCATTAGCCTTGTCTCGCTTTGCCTTTACCTCGACCTTGACCATTTCCAAATCCTGCACCACTACCTTTACAAGGTTGAGTGTTTTGATTAGCTCTACCACCGTTAGATTTTCCAACCCCTTTTCCACTTCCATCTCTAAGCCCAGTACCTCGACCTAGACCTCTACCTTCTCCATGACCATCTCTAAGTCCACGACCTATACCATTTCCTGTTCTATTTTTTCTTCCAAACATTGTTTATCCTTTAGTTTAAATTTATGCTTATTTTGCACATATGTCCGTATTGTAGCAAATTTTTTTTCTATTGTCAATAGTTATTTGTTATTTTTATAGTTATTATTAGTGTTTATTATATGAAAATTTATTAGTTCCAAAGTTTTGTTGTACTTTTTACTCTAATAAAGCCATACTGTTCTGAATGCTCTCATCTATAAATTTTAAAAGTTCATCTTTGTCATTAATTGCAGTTAAGTATTCAGTTCTATTTTCATTCTGAATCAAAGGTGGAACAATATTATTTTGTATAGCTTGAAAAGCCATTAATAATCTTCCTACTCTTCCATTGCCATCGGCAAATGGATGCACTCTTTCAAATAAAATATGAAACTCTGCAATATCTTTTAAATTCATATTATTACTATTAAATCTATAAAGTAAATTTTCAATATCATTTGAAATTTTATTAGGTGCTGATAATTTTATATCAACACCTTTTATATATCGTTCATCCAGTCTATATGCACCAATAGGTTTTGAAACATATTCAGGTGCTATTTTTAGTGCATCCTCAAACATAATAGCATGAATATCTTTTATAAAACTACTATCAATAATATTTTCTTTATTTGTAGCTTCACGAACTATTACATCATAAGCTTTTGCAAATCCTAATATTACAAGTTGTTCACCTAGCGATTTATGTCCTGCTGTATGTCCTAATTCAAGTAACTCTTTTGTTTCTCCAAAAGATAATGTAGTTCCTTCCATT
>JANTFF010000104.1 GCA_024763575.1 Sulfurovum sp. | reverse complement strand
GTAACTTCTTTTTTATTAGGCAAAAAACCCACTTTTTTAAGTATAGCCTTTTTAAGTTTATAGCTTTTTCTTTTTGTCAAACTATATGCTTTTAATGCTTCCTCTTTAGTGGCATTTCCCTCTTCTAAAAAACGCCATATATAATAATCTTTTGATATAGATTTTGGCATAACCTCTATCTCTTTGAGAGAATAAATTTTAGCTTGAATAGTTGTAGTGTTTAGAACTATCAGAGCTAAAAAAAGCTTGATAGTTAAGTTGTAATAGGTATCCCCCATACCCATATTATATAGCCATTACTGAACGCATCAGTAGCGTATCTATAAATTGTAACCCAAATATAATAACAATAGGTGAGAGGTCAATACCTGAAAATACTACAAATGGTAGTTTTTGACGCACAAAATTAAAAACAGGAAAAGTTAGTCTATTAAGTATATCCACAATAGGATTTCTAGGGTCTGGCTGAACAAATGATAATACAGCAGATATAATAATAATCCAAATATACATAGTAATAATAGAATGTATTAGTTGAACAATAGCAAAGATTAAGGCACTCATGATGCGACCTCCAATATATAAGATTTAACTAGTGGATAGATTTCACTAAGTTTAGGTTTAGACTTTTCATCGCCTGTAAGCAAAACTCTTAATGGTTTAAGTAAATTATCACCTTTAAGTCCACTCTCTTTGGCAATATATTTTTTAAACTCATCAAATTCCTCAAAATAAGGGGCATTGAAGATGATTTTTTCTATAACTCTCATCTGCTCTCCCCACTCTTTATCAAAATCTTTAGGAGTAAAAATAGAGCGAATTTTACCCTCTAATTCATTAATAGTAGCACACTCTCCTAGATAAAGTTTTGCTAATTTCCCAATATCACTATCAGCAAACCCAAATAGTTTAGATAACTCTTTGTCATCCATCATTTTTATATGTTCGTGATTAATAAATCTCAACTTATTTATATCAAATTTGACAGACTCTTTAGAGATATTGTTTAAATCAAACCACTCTATAGCCTCAGGAAGAGTAAATATCTCTTTTGGTGCTTTTGGATTATCTAAAAGTATTAGATAGTTTAAAATAGCATCAGGTATAAACCCTTGTTCAAATAACTCTTTAATAGTAATTTTATTCTCAATAGTAGGTATATAGATATACTCTGTTGGCTCTGTATAACCCAAAGAGGATTTAATATATATCTGTTTTTCTGTATTAATAAGTTCTGTCTCTTCACAAATAATAAAATTAATTTCACTCAACATATCATCACAAGCAGATGCAAAATTTTCGGTAAGTGTATTATCAGAATTCATAATTATAGAGCTATCAAAATTCTTAGATTTTTTCTCTTTGAGTAGTCTAAGAGCTAACTGTTGATGAATATTAAGATGTTGGCTTTGATGATAAACCAAATCATGCCCAATAGCAAACTTCTCTAATATCATCATTATTTCTGTATCTTTACCTTCAATATTTTTTATCTTATCTGTATCTGCAATACGAACTAAAAACTTTTCATTTTTCTGTTTGGCAACAATATAATTTAAAATAGCAACTCGTAAGTTACTTATATCCATATCACCAGTTGGTGATGGGGCAAATCGAAGCATTGGTTCTCCTATAGTTTGTTGTGTAATTATAATGATTTTTACTGAATATCTTTAAATCAATCTCATTATTAATAAAAAAGGTTATTTTACTATACTATAATAGTAGCATGTTTAAGTATCTATTTTTATATATTATGCTCCTATCATCAATGTTAAGTGCTGATTTCAATACTACTATACTTGACCAATATCATGAAAGTTTATGTAATATATTAGTAAATAGTAGTGATAATATAGATAACTATTTTGTAGAGGGTAGTAGTAAAGGTAGCAAAACAACAGCGCAACTTAAAACCTCTTATGCTATAGAGAGTGAAAGAAAGGCTGAATATGCTCTTAGACTTCGTTTGCATTTAAGTTTGCCAAAAATTCAAAAACATATGCGTCTAATTTTTGAAGATACACAGAGTGATGATTTGCTAAATGATGATACTACCTTATCAAATGAGAAACAAGTTCAAAATATGAACTATATTTTGAAAGTTGAAGTCTCTGATAGTATGATTAAAGATTTTAATATCAAATGGCTTTTGGGTACAAGATTTAGAAAATCTTTTCTACATCCATTTTTGAGTATGAAAGCCAATAGGGTATTGATAAATGACGATTTGAAAACAGTTGTATTCAATAGTCGTTTTCGTTTTTTTGATGATTTGAATTATGAAGAGGTAGTATCTCTAAATCGTATGGACAAGATAAAAGATAGCCTATATATGATATTTGAAAATATTTTTCGATATAAAAGTGATACTGATAATAATGAACTTATAACTCGTCTAACAGGTAGAAAGTTATTAGGAGATAAAAAAGAGCTATCTACTGGTATGTCATTTTATAGCTCTTTTAGGCATGGTAGATATGATATTATCTATCCTGAAGTTTTTACTAAATATTATGAGATGTTTTATAAAAATTGGATATATTATGAGGTAAGTCCATCCATTTTATGGAGACATGAACACAACTATCGTGCATCTTTGCGAGTTATGTTCAATTTGGGAGTTATATTCAAAAAAGATTAATTTATATTAGTATAAACAGCCTGAACATCTTCATCTTCTTCTAGTCTATCTATCAATACATCTATCTCTTCTAACTGTTCATCTGTTAAATCTATAGGAGTATTGGCTATATATTGTGTTTGTGCTTTAGTTACTTCTATATTCATATCTTCAAGTGCTTTTGATAGCTCACCAAATGATTCAAATGCTCCAAATACTCTTACAATCTCTTTGTCATCTCCATTATCTAGTGGTTCAATATCCTCTTCTATCTCTTCGAGACCATAATCAATAAGTTCTAACTCTAACTCTTCTATATCCATATCATCTTTTTTATCAAAAGTAAAAACTGATTTTCTAGTAAACATAAAATTTAATGCCCCAGATGTTAACATCTCTGATTTGTTTCTAGTTAGTATTGCTTTGACATTTGCCACAGTTCTAGTACCATTATCTGTAGCACAATCTATAATTAGTTGTACCCCATAAGGAGCTTTGGCTTCATAATGTATCTCTTTGATGTCAGCTGCATCTTTCCCAGTAGCTCTTTTGATAGCTGCTTCTATATTATGTTTTGGCATATTTTGAGCTTTAGCATTGAGTATAGCTGTACGAAGTCTAGGGTTCATATCAGGGTCAGGGCTACCTGCTTTGGCTGCCATAGTGATAATCTTTCCTAACTTGGGGAATACTTTTGACATTGTCCCCCATCTCTTCATTTTTGCTGCTTTTCGGTATTCAAAGGCTCTACCCATACTTGTTTCCTTATTTTTTAATGAAATTATATCTAGCTTACTTAAAAATATAGATTGTGCTATAATTTCATATTTAAAAAGATAAAAATTTAAGAGGATTAAATAAATGGTAAAAAAAAATCTAAAAATAATAGCTTTATCTCTATTATTCACATTTACAATCTCTGCACAAGAGTACAAATTTAAACCACTTAAGCAATATAAACTAAGTGATTTTAATCTATCGTGGGATATTACTTATATGGAGATAGTTGGATTTGGTACTAAAAGATCAGATGGAAAAAAATTTGAAATACGAAAAGATGTCCATTTCTGGTATGATTTAAAAGTAGGTAAATTAAATATGAGCAAAGCAGAACATAGGAGAAATCTATTATGGTTAGCTCATGCTCTTATGAAGCCAGAATATTTTTGGAAAAAAGCTATACCTCTATTATGGGAGTATGATTTTACTATGCTCTGTTTTTTAGAAAAAGGAGATGCTAGATATAAAGCAATATCTAATAAACAAGATATACTTGATATGTTTGGCAAGATAGATACACAAGCAGAGTTATTAGTATGGCTTAATGCAACACATGGTAGTTTGTATTTTCTTCAAGGTTATAGTAAAACTAAAGCAGGATACAAAGTTCATTTTGAAGGAGATACTAATTTTTGTGAACATCTAAACTATTATGAGTATTATGATTTTAGAGGAAAACTACTTTCCGAAACAAAAATCGATAGAACACCTATCAAAGATTGTAATGAGGCATTGCCCTAAAAAACTGTTAGACCTCAAATGGATTTAATATCACTAGATTATCAATTTTTAATTTATCAAAAATTTTTCAAGAAAACCCCGTTCTCTAAGACGGGGATGAATTGAAAAGAGACATTAAACAGATATTCAGTAAAAAAAGAGTAAAATTAAAACAATATAAAATATAAATAAATATAAGGATTGCTGTTAATGAGTAAATTAAATATTGAAAATCTAC
>JANTFF010000103.1 GCA_024763575.1 Sulfurovum sp. | reverse complement strand
GTCACCACTAAATATCAATCTTATTCATTTTACTAGTGCAATATCATAAACACTCCTCAAAATTATGATTTATTTATTGTAGCATAAATTATTATAATCTTAAAAAATATGAGTTAATTTTTTAGTTTTACCACTATAAACTGTATTTGACTACAAAGATTATATATTGTTGTGATAAAATTCCATCTCAAAAAAATATCAAGGAACAATCATGGAACAATTTAGACAAGAGTGTCTAGCATATCATGAAAAAGGAAAAACAGCAACGCTTATCACTAAGCCATGTAAAACCCAAAAAGAGTTATCAATGGCATACACTCCAGGTGTAGCCTATCCTTGTTTAGAAATAGAAAAAGACCCTAAACTCGCATATAAATATACCAATAAAGGTAATACCGTAGCTGTTATCTCTGATGGTACAGCAGTACTTGGTTTAGGAAATATAGGTGGATTGGCAGGTAAACCTGTTATGGAAGGTAAAGCTGTACTGTTTAAAACATTTGCAAATGTTGATGCTGTAGATGTTATGTTGAATGTTCATGAAGTTGATGAGATAGTGAATGTATGTTCTGCTATATCTGATACTTATGGGGGTATCAATCTCGAAGATATAGCTGCTCCAAAATGTTTTGAGATAGAGAGAATACTCCAAGAGAAGCTAGATATTCCTGTATTCCATGATGACCAACACGGTACAGCTATTATCACTTCTGCAGGTCTTCTCAATGCAATTGAATTAGCAGGTAAAGATATAGGAGATATAAAAGTAGTTGTAATTGGTGCTGGAGCTGCTGGGATTGCTAGTGCAAAGATGTATCGTCAATTGGGTGTTAAACATATTGTAATGATAGATTCCAAAGGAGTTATACACTCAGGAAGAGATGACCTCAATAAATATAAACAGGATTTTGCAATTGAAACAACAGATAGAACACTAGATGATGCTCTAAAAAATGCAGATATGGTACTAGGATTATCATCTGGAAATATTATCTCTCAAGATATGGTAAAAACCATGGCTCATGATGCAATTATTTTTGCTTGTGCCAATCCAATTCCTGAAATTACACCTGATAGAGTTATTAGTGTTAGACCTGATATTATTGTAGGAACAGGACGAAGTGATTTCCCTAACCAAGTAAATAATGTTTTAGGTTTTCCATTTATATTTAGAGGTGCTTTGGATGTAGGTGCTAAAAAAATTACAGAAAATATGAAAATAGCAGCAGTTAAAGCACTAGCTAATTTGGCAAAAGAGCCAGTACCATATTATGTAAAAGCTGCTTATAATAATCCTGATATGAAGTATGGAAGAGAACATATAATTCCTACACCATTTTCAAAAGAGGTTCTAGTATGGGTAGCATCAGCAGTTGCTAAAGCTGCATTTGATGATGGTGTTACAGATATGAAAAAATGTGAACTTGAAAACTATCAAGACAAATTGCGTAAAATGATTTATGTTGATAGTCATGAGAGTTCATCTTTGACTAAAAACTAAGAAATATAAATATGAAAAATATATACTCTTTTCGTAATCTATCACAAGAGAGTGGTTGTATCCATCTGGTTACAACCAAAAATATAGAGTATGATTATAATTTTTCTTTGGCTCTACATACCAATGAAGAGCCAAAAAGTATTTTACAAAATAGAGATAAAATACAACAGAAATTTCCTAATATGAAATTTATAGTTGCTAATCAAACGCATAGTGACCATATATCCATTATTACCGATGTCACAAGTAGAGGGTGGGATAGTATAGACAGTGCCATAGATGATTGTGATGCGCTAATTACCAATCAAAAAGGTGTGATGCTTACAATTCTCACAGCTGATTGTGTACCTATCTTACTATTTGATACAAAACAGAAGGTAATATCTGCTATTCATGCAGGATGGAGAGGTACAGAGCAACAGATAGTTATTAAAACTATAAAAAAGATGGAACAAGAGTTTAATTCAAACCCAAAAGATATACTAGCAGGGATTGCTCCATCTATTGGAAGATGTTGTTATGAAGTTGATTGGGGTGTGGCACAACATTTCCAAGAGTATGATAATGCTTTTGATAGGGTAGAAGATAAATATATGTTGGATTTACCTCATATAAATAGATTACAACTTATAAAAGTAGGAGTGAGAGAAAAAAATATAGAACTTAGTAGTATTTGTACAGCTTGTGAAGTTGATAACTATTTCTCTTATCGTAAAGAGAAAGTTTGTAGTGGTAGGTTTATGAGTATGATTGGAATGACTTAACTATTTTACTAAAACTTTTATAACTTTCCAAATAGTTCTAATAGTTCCTGTTGGTCTCTTTATTCCCATCCAATAAGCCACAACAGATTTTTGAAAATGTGGTTTTTGATAAAGTTTAACTAGTTTTTCACTAAAATAGTCACTACTCAAAAATAGCTTTTGTAAAATTTTCAAAAATTTAAATTTTTTATAATAGAGTTTTTTCCAAGATTTTTCATATAAAGCAGGATTATCCTCTGCAATTGCATCTACAGCTAGAGTTGCTGATTTCATAGCATAATAAATTCCCTCATAAGTAAAAGGTAAAACCATAGAAGCACTATCTCCTACAAAAAATACTCCTTTTTCAAAATAAATCTCTCTATCCCATGTGGGGATATAATAACCTTTTGGTTTTAAGTCTGTTTGTAGTTGACTTTTTTTTAAGAAGTTCTGAAAATAGTTTGCTATATCTTTTTGATTATCAGATGCCAAACCTACATTTATACCTTGGAAATGAGGAAATATCCATGAGTAGTGTTTAGGAGAAATATCATCACCAAACCAAAATTGACATGATTTAGTCTCTTTTTGTGGAATATCTGCATAATATGTCAAAACACGGCTAGGAGTCTGTTTTAATAACTTCTTTCTAATAGTTGAATTGACCCCATCAGAGGCTATAATATATCTACACTCAATAGCCATTGTCTTATCTCCACTCTTTGCAAAAACTGTAGGAGTTTTATCTACTGATATATCATAAGCTTTAGCTTCAATCAATCTTGAACCTGCCTCTTTGGCAAGTTCTCTTAATTTTGCATCAAACTCACAACGATGTACAATAGTTAGAGAATAATCAGATATATCAACTATAGCTTCATTTTTTTTAGGAGAGACTATTTTAATACTATTTACCTCTTTTTTGATAAGTGATTTGGGAATGTTAAACTCCTTATAAGCACTAAGCATCAATCCACCACCACAAGGTTTTTGAAATGATAAATCTTTTTCCAACAGTATATTATCTATGCCCAATTGACTTAGCTTTCTTGAGGCAGTTGAACCTGCTGGTCCTCCACCAACTACTAAAACATCACACTTTAACTTTTCCAAAAATAACCTTCAATTTAAATATGTGATTATAACATTTTTGGTTATCTATTTACTTTTTTGGATATTTCAACCTATGGCTATAGCTCTTGGGTTTGGATTGCTTTGGGGAACTGTTTTAAATTTACTATATTTGCCAGTTTTGTATGTAGTTTTGAATGGAAAGAGGTTTTAATAATTCTTCGTCCCCACAAAAAACGATTTTTATAAAATCTCTTTTTGTCAAAACTAGTAATTACAACTTTATGGTTACCTGAACTAGCATGTATAAACTTGCCATCTTCGAGATATATACCTACATGATTAACCTTGCCTTGGTTTTGATGACTTGTATCAAAAAATACCATATCTCCTTTTTGTAGTTCATTAAACCTAACCAATTCCCCAACTTTGGCTTGACTCCTAGAGACTCTTGGTAGATTAATCCCGACTGATCTATAGACTTTTTGTGTAAATCCAGAACAATCAAAACATTTAGGACCTGTAGCACCCCAAACATAAGGTTTTCCTAAAAGTGTTTTAGCTTTGTATTCAATATTTTTAGTCAATATTTGTGGATTATTGGGGAAAATAGAAGCCAAAGGCATATAACGGCTCTGTTGATACTTTTTATAATCAAATGAAGCAAAAACTTTTTTGATTATATTTTCATCTTGGATAATCTTTGCCAAAGATACATCTTTGGAGTAATCTTTTTGATTTAGATGAGATGAATTATGAATAAAATCAAGTTTTTCAGATGAGTATTGGGTGAGAAGTGTAATAACAACTAGCAGTTCAAAAACAACGATAATCGAAAGTACTTTTTTTAACAAAATTATCTCCAATAACAATTTAAAATAAAATTTCGTAATAATAATTAAATTTTCTTAATATTAGATGAATTGTGATATTTCTTTTCATTTTTACATTTCATTTGTTATTAAGATAACAAAAGATATAATTCCATTCCCATAATAAAGCTCTATTAACTCAGTGGTAGAGTATCACCTCGACAAGGTGGGAGTCACTGGTTCAAATCCAGTATCGAGCACCATT
>JANTFF010000102.1 GCA_024763575.1 Sulfurovum sp. | reverse complement strand
GCTTAATCCTAGAAACTGTCTCAGCAAACTCACCTCTACTTCCACAATCAATAATCATTCCATCTTTTTTATCTTTTATCAGATAGATATTACTTCTCAATGCTTGTGATGAAGTTGTTCCTACCCAATAAATTTTATGAAATCCTTTTTCTATAAGAGGAACTGCATCTTTTGTCAAATCGTATTTTTTATTAATATCTATAGTCATATTATTAACTCAATCTATTTTTTATATCTCTAAATAGCTCAAAATTATTAATAAATAGTTCTAAAAGTTTAGGGTCAAATTTAACCCCTTTTTCTCGCTTTATAATATCTAGTGCCTCTTCTGAAGATATTGTTTGTGGAGAATATATACGAGGTGTAGTTAATTCATCATAAAAGTTAATAATAGATACAATTTGTGCATAAATAGGAATTTCATCCTCTTTTAGTCCATAGGGGTATCCACTTCCATCCCAATTCTCTTGGTGAGCTATAATCACTTGTTTAGCCATTTTTATAAGTGTAGTCTCTTCTAAATCCTCAACAACTGAAAGACCCAAAGTAGGATACTCTTTAAATGTTGCACTTTGTGAATTTATTCTATCCTCTTTTGGTACTCGAAGTAGTCCTATATCATAAATAGACATACAGTAATAAATATTATCTATCTCTTTTGAGTTTAATCCACATAGTTTTGCCATAGTTTTAGCATACTCTCCTAATCTAGCTGATGCTTTCTCTTGAATATCACTATTTTCATGAGCAATATTTCCCAACTTTTCCAAAAGTTTTCTTTGTGAACCAATAGCTATCTCAACGGCTTTTCTAAGGTCACATAGTTGATGTTCAGAAGTTGCATCTTTACTCTGTGCATCATCTTTTATATCATATAATAAATCACAAAAATATTGAATACGCAAATGGTTAAATACTCGTAGTTTAAGCTCTTCTGGACTATAAGGTTTGGATATAAAATCATTCGCTCCTAATTGATAAGTTGTTCTTTTTTCATCCTCTTTTGAAGTAACTACAATAACAGGAATGCTTTTGTATTCAGGATTAGATTTTAATATCTTTAGAGTCTCTATTCCATCCATAATTGGCATCAAAATATCCAATAATATTATATCTACAACCTCAGTTTCAAGCATCTCAAGAGCCTCTTTGCCATGACCTGCTTCTAATACAGTAACATTTTCAAACTCTTCAAAAATAGAGGATGCTAATGCTTGATTGAACTCATCATCATCTATACTCAAAATTATAATTTTATCAAACTCCTCAAGTGCTTTCATTATTTACTCTCCTCTTCTCTTTCATCTAATAAATTGGCAACACATTCCAAAAGCTTATTTTTTGGGGTAACCAAAGCCATAAAATCACCTTTTTCAGATATTTTTTGCAACTCTCCTGCTTTACTAGCTAAATCTTTAATACCAATATTAGATAATACACCTTTTAGTGCATGGAAATCTTCTACAAGCTCTTTTATATTTTTGTCTTGAAAGTTTGCATTAATTCTTCGTACATACTCTGCAATACTACTTAGTGCTTTATTAAAAAGTCTATTAGATACACTATCATTGAAATTGTTTTTGAGATGATTTAGTGCTATAGCTTTCATATTTGAACACCCATTAGTATCTGTTTTTGTTACTTCAGACTCTTCTTCTTTGTATTTAGGTTCGAGAGTTTGTTTATCTATATTATCAAACTCATTATGAATAAGTTTTAGCAGTTTACTCTCTATATCGGACTTTTCTAGTGGCTTTTCTATAAAGTCATTCATCCCTGACTCTTCTGCTGCTAGTTTATCCTCTTTATATACATTGGCACTCATACATATAATTGGTGTTTTTTTATCAAATTCTCTAATCTTACGAGTAGCTTCTAATCCATCCATAACAGGCATACGCATATCCATCAAAACTGCATCATAAGTTCTATTTTTGACTTTTTCAACTGCTATTGCACCATTTTCAGCAGTATCACAACTAATAGAGAAGAAGTTATTGAGCATCTCTTTTTCATATTCACGGTTAAGCTCAACATCTTCAACAATCAAAATATCTAATTTAGAATAATCAACCTCATCATCACTATCAAAGAATTCTTTGGAATATACCTCTTCTACATGTTTTATAAACCTTTGATAAGCGATAGGTTTACTCACAACTGTATCAAATTCTGATAAATTTTTATCATGATCATCTCCTTCAAGAGCAATAATTTTAATATGAGAATTTATTGCTTTTAGAGTCCCTGCAATATCTGTTGTATGATTTTTAAATATGTCAACATCAAATATAGCTACATCATAAAATTTTCCACTAGCTACCATTTGTATTAAAGATGAAGTTATATCTCCTTGGATAATATCATAATTTTGAAAATTTACACCTAAATTCATAAACTCTTTTGATAGTTTAGCTACAAAATCATCTCTTTTTGCAAACATCATTACATTAGCTTTTTTCAAAGCTTTACCTATCTCTTTTTTACTAGATTTATTTACAACTATAGTCACTTGAAAACTACTTCCAATATTAGGTTGACTCTCAACCACTATTTCCCCATCCATCATACTTGCAATCTGTTGAGATATATAAAGCCCAAGTCCTGTACCTTGTGTTTTATCAGTTGATTGGAATGGGTCGAATAGTGTTTCTGATACTTCAGCAGGAATACCATTACCTGTATCATCAACATTCACAATTATTTTGAGTTTATCATTATCTATCTCTTGAATATTTCTAATATAAAAACGAATAGAACCTTTTTTAGTAAATTTGGCAGCATTTGATAATAGATTAATAAAAATCTGTTTGAGTCGTTTATCATCTGCATAAATTTTATACTCCAACATAGGAATATCAACAATAAAATCAACTCCATCTTTAATTCGGGAACGAATAAGATTAGCACAATCATTGAGAACATCATCCAAATCAATCTCTTTTGGAGAGAGTTCAATTCTATTATCCCCAATTTTAGCAACATCTAGTAAATCACTAACCAATGATAATAAATGGTTAGAACTTTGTACCATACTATCTAAATATCTTTTTTGTTTATTGTTTAGTGCTGTATCATCTAATAGCTCACTATATCCCAAAATTGCAGTAAGAGGAGTTCTAAGCTCATGACTAACTGATGCTATAAATCTTTTTTCATTACTTAGAGACTCTTCTAACTCCTCATTTACTTGTGATAAGATATGTGAAACAGTTAATCTATCTTCATTTGCTTTTTTATATTTTTTTTCTACTTTATTTAACTCTTCTTGAAGTCTTTCAACCCTTTTTATAGTCATATCTTTATCTTTAAAATTAGGGGTTGAGTTGATACTATTAATTATATTTTGTACTAACATCATAATCTATATCTCCTTATCTCTTAATAGTGCTGTTACAAAGGTTTCATTATGGAAACCATATCCCCCAGGGAAAGCACCAATTTCACCATAGGCAAAAAATCCAATTAATGGAACTTGAGTATTGTTATATACAGCTTGAATCTCTTTGATAGTCAACTCACCAAGTACCTGTTTTCTTGAACAACAAGGGAAAACCAAAGCTATATCTGGTTTAAAACCATTACTATTTGCTAAACAATCTTTGATACTTTTATCAACATGGTCTATAATAACTTTGCCTTTTGCAGCAGAGAGCCTAACTCTGGATTTCTCTTCAACATGTCCTGCAAATATCAAAGAACCATCATCTTCATTAATCTCTAATACTGCTCTATAAACTACTTGTCCATTTCGCATAGTTACTTCAAGAGGATATTCAATACCCACTTGTGGCATATCATCATTAGTAATATTGAGATACTGTTTATAAAAATCAATAGCAGGTTTACCATCTATTTTATATACTATATTTTTATGAGCTTTAGTTACAATTCTCTCTTTGCCCATACCACTCCAACCAAAAGCTCTAGCTCCTACAATATCAATTTTGTCTCTATCAATTGCCAAAGCTACAATTCCGTGATTAGAGAAGTTGTCTTTGGAAAAGATAAATGTATCTTTGAGAATTAAATCATCCCCTGCTGCTCCTCCAAATACATACTCTATCCCATTTGCAACAATTCCTTGAGTATAAGCATCATTATCAAAAGCAAGTCCAGAAGTAACTGTAATAATAGCAGGGTTACTAAACTCTTTTTTTGCCCAAGATGCTATCTGCTCACCTGCGTTATAATAGTGTTCATCTTCAACTTGCATTAGTTTTAGTGATATAGCAGATGGATTAATATCTAATAACATACAGACTATACTCTCTTCTTTTTCATTAACACCTAATCTTTTATCTGCATATATTTCGCCTACAGTGGTAGAACCAAAAACCAAAAATGGGTATTTATTTAGTTCTACTACCATCTTTCTAATATTATATTTTGGTGATGTATA
>JANTFF010000101.1 GCA_024763575.1 Sulfurovum sp. | reverse complement strand
TGTAGCCACTCTAAGTTATGGTCAGTCTCATAATCAGCACCCAATCTTTTAAGCTCCATAATAGATATAGGCTCATCAAGATTAGTTCTCCTACAAGCATCTTCACAAGGGTGAGGACAAACCCTACCACAAGTGTGAGCTAATGGCATAGTTTGGCGTGTAGCTGCTAAAGAGTCAGTAAATACCATATCTCGTACACCCTCAATATATGCAGGAATATCAACATGTGCAGGACACATATCTGTACATGGTGCTGTTACTTTTGCGATATATGAGGTATCACCTCTATAGTGTCTTGATGGTATTTGTGCATCTATACAAGTATCAAACTGCTCTTTGTAGTGTTCCATCAAATCTAAAATAGGTTTAGGAACAGTCTTTCCAATTTCGCACTTAGAAGTGGTCATCATAGTTTGACCAATCTCTTTTAAGTGTGCAATATCATCATGACTTCCCTCACCTCTAGCTATTTTGTCAAGTAAGTCGTAAAGAATTTTACCACCCCATCTACCAGGGGCACACCTTCCACACGCCTCAGAGTACTCTTGGTACTGTGCAGCATACTGGTTAGCTAACTCAACAGCATCTATATCTTCATCAAAAATGGCTACACCATCCCAACCGATAAATGCTTTTGAGTCTCGCTCTCCATGATATGTTTCAGGTAGTTTAAATCCTGACTCACTCCACTCCGAGGTATCCTTATTACGATTGTCAATAAGTTCACCTTGCCAAGTAGAGAAAAGTAGTTTTGCCATTATTTAGCCTTTGGTTTAGTTGGTGCTTTTTTAGCTCTTGTTCTTTTAGCTGGTGCTTTTTTTGCAGGGGCTTTTTTAAGTTCAGCTTCTATTTTGGCTTTCTCTTCAGCCTCTTTTTTAGCCTTAGCTTCTGCCTCTGCTTTGGCTTTCTCTTCTGCCTCTTTTTTTGCCTTAGCTTCTGCTTCTGCTTTTGCTTTCTCTTCAGCTTCTGCCTTTGCTTTTTTCTCAGCATCAGCTTTAGCCTTAGCTTCAGCTTTCTCTTTAGCAACTCTTTCAGCTTCTATTCGTTGCTCTTCAGCCAATTTCTTAGCTTTTATAGCCTCTTCTTTTCTCTTTGCTATCTCAGCATCACTAACTTTTTTGACAACAATAGTCCAATCTACCTCATTAAATTTTAGTGAATTCATAAGGTCATGACCACTCTCTCTAATAAAATCAGCAGATTTTTGAATAGAATCAAAATTTCCTACTTCAAAAAGGAAAATTCCTACTTCGCCAACCTTTAAACCTGACTCAATAAGCTCACCCATTCTGTCATAGAAATTTTCATGTAAATGTCTTAAATCATATCTTTGCATATTTCTTTTCCTCCATGGCTACACTTCGTTCCGACCATTACGGTTTTGAAGCTAAAAACTTGAAACTCTTCAACTTTTCTTACGCTTCTCATCTATCAACCTCCCCGAATACAATATTGGTACTACCAATAATTGTAACGACATCTGCTATATATGTTCCTACTAAAATCTCTTGAAGTAGCCCTGTATGGAAAAATGATGGTGCTCTACACTTAAGTCTATAAGCATACGGTTCACCCTCTGATTTGATATAAAAACCTAACTCCCCTTTTGGTGACTCTGTTGGTACATAAACCTCACCTTTTGGTGGTCTCATACCTTGAGTTACAAGTACAAAGTGCTGCATTAGAGAGTAGTTTTGTGTCATAATCTCCTCTTTTGGAGCAGATATATATGCAGGAGCATGTGCCATAAGTTGAGGCTCTGTATCATCGTACATAATAACAAGCTGTCTAAGAATTTTAGTTGATTCTAACATCTCTGCCATATATAATCTATATCGTCCATAACTATCATTGGTATCAGCTACAGGAATATCAAAATCAAGCTCACTATATAGTTCATACGGCTCTTCTTTTCTAATATCATAAGCAATACCACTACCTCTAAGCATTGGACCTGTACAACCCCAACTTAAAGCATCTTCTGGAGTTATTACACCTACATTTTCAAGACGCATTTTCCAAATTCTATTTTTTTCCAAAAGAGCGTTATATGTGTGTTTGAGTTCATACTCAACACCATCACACCATTTTCTTAGATTTATCATCCAGCCATCTGGTAAATCTAGTGGCACACCACCAATTCTAACGGCACTATGAGTAAGTCTAGCCCCACAATAATCCTCCATTAAGTCCATTCCAAACTCTCTCTCTCGGAAAGCATAAAGGAATACACTCATAGCACCAACATCAAGTGCATGTGTTGCGATAAAGAACAAGTGAGATAGAAGTCTATTTACTTCTAAAAGCATAGTTCTAATAACTTGGGCTCTTCTTGGAACTTCAAGACCAATAAGCTTTTCAACTGCTAGGGCATAAGCATAGTTATTAGAAGTTGATGCGATATAATCGAGTCTATCTGTAGTAGGTAGAAACTCATTATATGTCATATTCTCAGCCATCTTCTCAATACCACGGTGTAAGTACCCAATATCAGGATAGGCTTTTACCACCTGCTCACCATCTAGTTCTAACATAAGTCTTAACTGACCATGTGCCGATGGGTGCTGTGGACCGAAGTTTATAACCATTGTATTATCATCTCGTTCAAAATTGAGATTTTCAAAAAATGGGGTTAATTTATTTGGTTGTTGCATACTACTCCACCTCTACTTTCTATCTTTTAATTGTGTTTGAGACGCATTATAATCAACAAGTAGTGTCTGACTATATTCAATTGGAGTATCAGGTTCACCCTCACTAATATCTGCACCAAATGGTACTTCTCTACCAACTCTTGAAAATCTTTTAGTATCATATCTATCAATTTTAGCTGGGTCTCTATTTTCTGGTCCAATTGCCTCTCTAGCCTCTTTACCAAAGATTTTATCAACCTCATACCATGATGCAAACTCATCACCATGAAGTGGATAAGTTTTCAAAAGTGGGTGTCCCTCCCAATCATCAGGCATTAAAATTCTTTTGAGGAATGGGTGGTTATTAACTACTAGTCCAAACATATCAAAAAGTTCTCTCTCTGCAAAATTTGCTGATTTGTATAGAGGTACTATAGACTCAATTGCCAATCCTTGTGGTATTCTACAAACTACTCTAACTCTTTTTCTCTCTTCTAAATTAAGCAACTGATAAAATACTTCAAACTCACCATCTTGTGCTAAATAATCAACTGCACTCATCTCACTCATCATTGCATAACCACACTCATTTTTGAGTATCTCTATAGCTTTAAAGTTATCTTTGTGGTCAATCTCAACTCTCATCTGTTCTATTTGAATATAAGCAGATTTAATATCAACTTTACTACTCAAAACTTCTAACTGTTTTGCAAACACCTCATCTGTACTCACATCTTGGGTAGGAACAGATGGAACAACATGAAATCTATCAGTATAATAAGCTTTTGCTTGAACACTGTCTTTTGGCGTATATTTTCTCATTATAATAACCTTAGATTTTGTTTTGTATTCTTTTTCATATTTGCTGATTCTCTTCTGATTTTAGTCTGAAGCATCATCAACGCATATTGAAGTGTCTCAGGTCTTGGCGCACAACCTGGTAGATAAATATCAACAGGGATAATTCTATCAACACCTTGAACTGTGGCATAAGTGTTAAACATACCACCAGTATTTGCACAACTTCCCATAGATATAACCCATTTAGGCTCTGTCATCTGGTCATAGAGTCGTCTAGCAAACTCTGCATGTTTTTTAGATAGAGTTCCTGCCAATATCATAACATCAGCTTGTCTAGGGGACGCTCTAAAGATAGTACCAAATCTATCAAAGTCATAACGGCTATCTCCTGAAGCCATCATCTCAATCGCACAACATGCCAAACCATAAGTAAGTGGCCACAAAGAGTTACTTCGACCCCAATTTAATAAATGGTCAACTGTTGTTAATGCTACGGGTAAACCTCCTGCTGAGGCATAATTTACTTGATGCTGTGCCATTCAAGTGCTCCTTTCTTCCATGCGTAAATAAATCCGATTGTTAATAGTAAAATAAACAAAATCATCTCTACAAATCCAAACCAACCAAGTAATTTAAAATCAATTGCCCAAGGAAACATAAATATAATCTCTACATCAAACAGAATAAACAAAAGAGCTATCAAGTAAAACTGTATCGAAATAGTATTAGGCTGTTTCGTAACCTCTGGTCCACACTCATAAATTGTTAGCTTTAATTTTTCGGTGTCAAGCTTTGCCAATTTTCTACTTATAAATCGTGCAGCTGCAAGTGTTGCATTAAATGCAACTACAGTTACCACGAACAAGAAGAAAATACCTAAATAGGGGTGACTGTTAATCACATGAGTCATTAGAACTCCTTTTTCCAAGATATTATTCTTTGTTACGAATTTCTACAAAAGATTAAGAAATAA
>JANTFF010000100.1 GCA_024763575.1 Sulfurovum sp. | reverse complement strand
ATTATATTATAAATAGTTATTTATGTAAATAGTAATATGCTTTTTTGCTATACTTTTAGGATATTTATGTGTTAACTTATTATTATTTATACACTATATACAAAATAATAAACTAAATTAAACTTATTTTATAATTTCATTTTCTATAATATCTAACAAATTAAATTCAAAGGAAAAGAATGGAATTCTTGAAGAAAATCTTTACACTTATAGGTGTAATCGCGGTTATTTTAGTTTTATTTGCATTTGCAAAGTTTGGTACAAAGATATCACAAATCAATCAACTAGACCCAAAAGCTATTAGTACATACATGGATATGTTTGACAAAGTACTCGCTACTGGTGACCCTGCTAAAGGTATGATTATAAAAAGAAAGCTAGTTATTGAAGATGGTACAAGCAAAGAAGAGGCTATAGAGAATGCTATAGAGACTATGGATGAAGTTGCATCAGAGCATGGACTTGCAAAAGTTGATTCTAAAACTATGCCAAGAGGTGGTAAGTTTATGAAAGATGGTGGTCTATATACTCATATTCGTTCATACTGTTCACCAACTATTGCTGATATATTCTTAGAGTATTCTGGTGAGTTTGTTGGATTTATGCCATGTAGAGTAGGAATTGTAGAAGATAAAAATGGTGATATTTGGCTATATACTATGTCATTAGATTTAATGATTCATGGTGGAAAACCATTACCAAAAAAATTACTATCTTATGCTAATGAAGTAAGAAATGCTATGGTAGAGATGATAACTAAAGGTGCATCAGGCGATATTTAATATATAAACATGGATTAAGTTCCATGTTTATATAGCGTAATAAGTAGCTTTGGGGTGATGAACTACCAAAGCTGAGGTACTCTGCTCTGGATGTATCTGAAATGTCTCACTAAGTTCTATTCCAAACTCTTCAGGTTTTAACATATCAAACAGTTCTCTACTCTGTTCCAAATCAGGACAAGCAGGATAACCAAATGAGTATCTAGCTCCTTGATAACGGTTCATTCTCACATCTCTTAAGGTATGTCCCTCATCTTCACTTGCTATATTTAAATCTAGCCGTATCTGTTTATGTGCTACCTCTGCTAATGCTTCAGCTAACTCTACAGAAAATCCATGAACCATATTGTACTCTAAATATTTTCCTGCATCGTATAACTCTTTTTCATATACTGAAAACTTATCCCCTGCACTTACACATGTTAGAGCTATAATATCATGTCTATCATGAGTTAAAAAATCACTTAATGCTCTATGAGGTTTTCGCCCTTGTCTAGGGAAACTAAATTTAGTTACTGCTCTATCTACTACCTCATCAAATGGTTCACGATTGGCATTTGCATCAATATTCCAACCCTCACTCTCATCAAACAAAAATAGCTCTTGGTCATTGCTTCTACAAGGATAATACCCATATATAATCGTTGGGTCGAACAAATCTTTTTCTACAAATTCTCTTTTTAGTCTCTCATAAGCTGGATAAACTGTATTATCTAATAGCTTTTGATACTCCTCTTTACTCATACCTTTAGATTTATAACCCCAATGCATTTTGATTACTGTTCTCTGATTTACCCAACTAAAAACCATATTTAAATCCAAATCATCTTTTTGCATAACTCTTCTACCCCAAAATGGAGGTGTTGGAATATCTACGGGTTTTGGCATTTTTATCTCTTCAAATGGAGGGATAATTACCTCTTTTTTCTTAACCTCTTTTCTCTCTTGCATATCTCCTGCAAGTCTAGTATCCAAGCCAACTGATGGGTCTTCATTGTATTTTTCTATTCTACTCATAGCAATAACCCCATCAAAAGCATCACGACAATAAAAAATAGCACCTTTGTATATAGGACGACAGAAATCATCTACAAAACTTCTAGTCAATGCAGCCCCACCTAAAAGCACTGGTATATCCATACCCATCTCTGCCATAGTCTCCAAGTTATCTTTCATAACTGCTGTAGATTTAACCAAAAGTCCACTCATTCCAATAGCTTGAACTTTATGTTTTTCATGTACATCTAAATATGTTTGTAAATCTGTTTTAATACCTACATTTATAACTTTAAATCCATTATTAGAGAGGATTATATCCACTAAGTTTTTACCAACATCATGCACATCTCCTTTTACTGTACCAATTACTAGCGTGGTATCAGTCTCTTTTTCTTGTTTAGTTAGATATGGATTTAAATAATCGACTGTTGCTTTCATAGTCTCTGCTGATTGAAGTACAAATGGAAGTTGCATCTGACCACTACCAAATAGCTCACCGACTACTTTCATAGCATCTATTAGTATCTCATTGACTATTTTATCAGGTTCTATCTCTTTTCTTACCTCTTCTACTAGAGGTATCATTCGCTCTCTATCCCCATCTAATAGTAGTTTAGCAATTTTCTCTTCACTACTCATAGCCTCATACTCTTCATCAGTTCCACTATCATCTATAGACTTATCAGAAAAGTGTTCTATAAATTTAAATAGAGACTGGTCATCAGGAGAGAAAAGTAACTCTTCACAAATATCTATATCCTCTTTTGTCATCTTTGCAAGTGGTACAATATGTTTGACATTAATAATAACAGAGGTAAGTCCTGCCTCAATACAGTGGTGCAAAAATACAGAATTGAGATATATCCGTGCATTTTTATCAAGTCCAAATGATATATTAGATAAACCAAGGGTTGAGCCAACTTCAGGGTGTCTAATATGTAGCTCTCGTATAGCTTCGAGTGTCTCAATAGCTGCATATCTATACTCTAAATCTCCTGACCCAACAGTAAATGTTAACATATCAAAAATCAAATTACGAGGGTCAATACCATGTCTATTGACAGCTAAATCATAAAGTCTTTGGGCAATATCTATCTTCTCTTGGGTAGTTTTTGCCATTCCTTTTTCATCAATAGTTAAACAGACTAATGCAGTACCGTATTTTTTAGAAAGTTTACATATAGCATCTAGTTTATCCTCTCCATCTTCTAAGTTAACTGAATTGATAATAGGTTTACCACCAATACATTTCAAAGCCTCTTCCATCGTATTAACACGAGTGGCATCGGGCATTAGAGGAAGAGGAATTTTTTGATTATAAAGCTCCATAACAGCTCTCATATCTTTTGCTCCATCTCTACCTGCAAACTCTACATTCACATCCAAACAATGAGCTCCATCTCGTACCTGTGCTTGACCTACTGTTAGAGTCCCCTCATAATCACCAGCTATAATTAATTCTCTAAAGGCTTTTGAACCTGTAGCATTACTTCTCTCTCCAATAAGTAGAGGTGCTGGTTTTTGAAAAAGTTCAGTTGTATTAAAAAGTGATGCAATTGATGGTTCAATATTCCCAGTTGTTTTTTTGGGTTTTATACCCTCTACAGCCTTTTTGAGTGCATGAATATGTTGAGGAGTAGTTCCACAACACCCACCCAAAAAGCTAACACCATCAAACTCTATAAACTCTAACTGTTTTTGGGTAAACTCAACTGGACCCATTGGATAATAGGTATAACCACCTCTATTTTGAGGTAAACCTGCATTGGCATGAACTGAAATTGGAATAGAACATAGTTCAGATAGAGTTTTGAGATGTTTTTTGACTTGGTCAGGGCCTGTTCCACAATTAAACCCAAGTGAGAGTATATCAAACGGTTCAAGAATAGTTACAATAGTAGTAGCATCTGTTCCAATTAACATACTACCACTTAACTCTATAGTTACAGATACCATAATAGGTATATCTACACCTCTTTGAGAGTTTGCCTCCTCACACGCATGTATAGCAGACTTTATCTGTAAAGGGTCTTGACAAGTCTCCAACAAGAATACATCACACCCACCATCAATAAGTCCTAAAGCAGTAGTAGTATATCCTGCAAACATCTCATCATAATGAATATGTCCTAATGATGGTAGCTTAGTTCCCGGTCCAATAGAACCTAATACAAATCTAGGTTGCTTTGGAGTAGTGTACTTATCACAAATCTCTTTGACAATTTGAGCCCCTTTTTTAGATAGTTCATAAGCTCTATGACCTAAACCATACTCATCCAATACCCAAGGCATAGTACCAAAAGTATTAGTTTTGATTAAATCAGCCCCTGCTTTTGCATAAGCGTTATGAACCTCTTGCATAAGATGGGGTGCTGTAGCATTGAGCAACTCATTACACCCCTCTTGGTCAGCTCCATTCTCATCTAACCAAGCCTCTTTTGGTATCTCTAGGTTCTGTATCTGTGTACCTGTAGCACCATCTATTACTAATATTCTTTCTTCTAATATTTGTTTGATTTTTTCTTTATTATTCAATTAATACCCTTACTATTTTAGTAATGGCATTGTACCAATCTCTTCTTAATTATTTTTTATATATTAATGTATCGCTCTAGCACACTCTATATACTCCATCATATTATTAGATT
>JANTFF010000099.1 GCA_024763575.1 Sulfurovum sp. | reverse complement strand
ATGCCATTTGGAAGTTATACAAATGAGATAGATGCTATTAAAAATGCCACAAGAGCGTATCAAGAGACAAATGCACAAGCTGTTAAAATAGAAGGTGGAGAAGATAGAGCTAATATCGTAAAAGCATTAACTAGTAACTCTATAGCAGTACTAGGGCATATTGGATTAATGCCACAGTTTCTAAGAAGTGATGGTGGATATAAAATTAGAGGTAAAGACCAAGCTGATATAGACCAACTATTATCTGATGCTAAAGCATTAGAAAAAGCAGGTGCATTTGCTATTGTGATAGAGGGTGTCAAAGAAGATGTAGCTAAAATGATAACAGAGTCGGTATCCATTCCTACTATTGGAATTGGTGCAGGTATATATACAGATGGTCAAGTTCTAGTATGGAGTGATATGTTTGGATTTTTTGAAGATTTTAAACCAAAATTTGTAAAACAGTATTGTAATGGGGCTAATATGATAAGAGAGAGTCTAAATCAATACATAACAGAGGTAAAAAATAGAGAGTTTCCAACTAAGGAGTTTACATATTAGTATGGATAGTAGAATAGTAAATATAGAAAAATTTGATAATGAATATATAGAAGAGATAACACTTCGTCCATCATCATGGGATGAGTATATAGGTCAAGAGCAGATAAAAAAAAATCTAAAAGTATTTATAGAAGCTAGTAAAAAAAGAGCTGAAGCATTAGACCATATACTATTTTTTGGCCCCCCAGGACTTGGTAAAACTACTATAGCTAATATAATTGCTATAGAGATGAATGCACAGATAAAAACAACTTCTGCACCTATGATAGAAAAATCTGGTGATTTAGCAGCGATACTAACCAATATAGAGGAGGGCGATATACTCTTTATAGATGAGATACATCGTATGTCTCCTGCAATTGAAGAGATATTATACTCAGCTATGGAAGATTTTCGGCTTGATATTATTATAGGTTCTGGCCCTGCTGCACAAACTGTTAAGATTGATTTACCACGATTTACACTAATTGGAGCTACTACTCGTGCTGGTATGTTATCTCACCCTCTGCGTGAACGATTTGGTATGCACTTTCGTATGCAGTTTTATACAGCAGAAGAGTTGAGCGAGATTGTAAAACAAGCATCTACCAAACTTAATAAGGTCACACAATCTGACGCATCTTATGAGATAGCAAAACGAAGTCGTGGAACACCAAGACTAGCTTTGAGATTATTAAGACGAGTGCGAGATTTTGCAGAGGTAGCAAATGAGAATGAGATACATATCCAAACTACTAAATATGGACTAGACCAATTAGGAGTTAATGATTTGGGATTTGATGAAGAGGATATAAGACTTCTTGAACTTCTAATCTCTGCCAAAGGTCGCCCTATGGGTCTTAGTACAATTGCAGCAGCACTTAGTGAAGATGAGGGTACTATAGAAGATGTAATTGAACCTTATCTACTTGCCAATGGATATATAGAGAGAACAGCAAGAGGACGCGTGGCTACAGAGAAATCTTATAGCCATTTTAGATTAACCCCAATACGGACAGATAAATTATTATGATGAGAAGAACAGATTATGTTATTGCTATACTATTTATATTAGCTCTTGTTGGAGCTTACTCCATATATCAACCTTTTTTATTATCAATTGTTGTAGCACTTCTACTAACTATGGCAACAGCAAATATGCATAACAATCTTATGATGAGAGTAAACTCGGAGTATATATCAGCTACATTTTTAACACTAGTACTATTTATTATACTTTTTGTTCCTATTATATATATAGCGACTATTGGAGTGCAGTATATATCTATTATTGATGCTGATATTATTACTAAAATTACTACCAAAATTATAACTCTAGCCAAAGATATACCTATATTAAACGATTGGGTACATGAACATCTATCCGATGAAAAAATATTGGATACTATCAAAACATCTACAGCTACAATTACCAAAGCAGGAACAAAAAGTTTTGCATTTGTCAAAGATATATTTTTTGTAATTGTCTTCTATTTTGTTTTAAATCTAAATGGTGAGAAGTTTTTTAAGACTATGAGAAATTTTTTACCTATGAGAGATGAAGATGGAAATAAAATATTAACAGAGATTTCATCTACTATGGAGATAGTTTTCTATTCTATTTTGGTTACAGCTATATTTGAGGGGATACTATTTGGGATTATGGTTAGTTTCTTTGGCTTTAATGGACTGTTATTAGGAATTATTTATGGTTTTGTTTCACTAATTCCTGTTATTGGTGGTGCTATTCTTTGGATACCTATATCTCTATTTGCATGGAGTACCAAAGATGCTAATACAGCTCTATTTATAGCTATATATTCTATAACTATTATATCTATAATAGCAGATACATTTGTCAAACCTATGATTATAAAATATATCAAAGATAATGTACTCAAAAGTTCTGTCAAAATTAATGAGATACTTATATTCTTCTCTATTTTGGCAGGTATGAGTAGTTATGGATTTTGGGGAATGATTTTAGGACCTGCTATTACATCATTTTTGATTGCTATATCCAAAGTATATATTGACCTTTATGGACATAATGCCCATAATTGATACTTAATAAACAAATAACTTTTAAAATTTTATTTTTACACAATTAATATACTTAATTTATGTATAATTTCAGTTATCTTTTTTAAGATAACTTTATACAGGGGGATATAATATAATGTGTAAAATACTAATTATATTAGTACTAGGACTAATGCTTACAGGCTGTAATCAAAATCAACCAGAACCAAAATCTTCAAATAGAGATATCAATATAACTCGCAAACCTTTAGTTACTAAAAAACATGCAGGATGCAAACTACTTGCTAGTGGATATTTAGTTTGTCCAAAAGTTAGATAGTAAAATATTACTAGAGCAAACCTTTTTTCTGTTTGGCCTCTTTAATGCCTCTTCTTAAAATAGTATAACTAGGTAGTTTTACTGGTAATATTATATCATTTAGGTCTCCACTATGGATACAATTAAACTCTTTACCTTTAGTTGAGACTATTTTTTTAAATATAATATAAAATCTACCATCAATCTCTTCTATACGACACTCATCGTTTTCCATTGGCTCAATAGTTACTCCTACTGGTAATAGTATCTCTACGCTATCACCTACACATGTTTTATCTTTGCATCTCCATGTTAGACCATCTTCACTAACTAGTCCTGCTACTTGATGTGTTCCATCTTGGATAGTAAAACCGTGTGATTGAGTATTATTTCTCTCAAATGGTTTAGATACTAGATATGCATCAGAGAAACCTCTATTTTGTGTAGTGTGTAGCTCTTTTTGATAGATAGAGGCATCAAATTTCCCTGCATAAAAATCATCAATTGCATGTCTATATGCTTTTGTAACTACTCCTGCATAATATGGGGATTTGGTTCGTCCTTCGATTTTGAGAGAATCTATTACACCAGATGCTAAGATTTCATCTACATGAGAAGCCATATTCATATCTTTTGCATTCATAATATATGTCCCAATACCTTCCTCCTCATCAAGTCTAAATGTGGTATTGGACTCTGGGGAGTGAGCATATATCTCATATGGGAAACGACAATCATTAGCACAACTTCCACGATTTGGAACTCGTCCTGTTTGTAAAGCAGAAACTAGACATCTACCACTATATGCAAAACACATTGAACCATGTACGAAAATTTCTAGTTCCAAATCAGGTATAGATTTTTTGATAGCTTCACAATCTTTGAGTGAAATTTCACGAGCTACTATAATTCTCTCTACACCCATATCATAATATACTTGTGCATCTAGTACATTCATAACATTTGCTTGGGTCGATAAGTGAATAGGAATTTGAGGAGCAACTTTTCTAGCCATCTGAACTACCCCAGGGCTAGACACTATAAGAGCATCAGGTTTGAGTTCTGCCATTTTGGCAATATGTTTTTCATAAAGCTTAAGTTGTGCATTAAAAGGAAAACTATTGATAGTGGTATAAACCTTTTTACCTCTAGCATGAGCATATTCTATTCCCTTGGCATAAGAGTCTATATCAAACTCTTTACCTGAACGAATTCTAAGTGAAAAGGTACTTGTCCCTCCATAAACTGCATCTGCTCCATAAGAGAGTGCGATTTTTAGTTTCTCTAAATTTCCTGCTGGTGCTAATAGTTCTGCTTTTTCCATTCTTTTACCTACTATATGTTATATTTGATGAAATACTACACTAATAGTATTAATAAATAGATTTAAAGGGATATTGCTTTCTTTAATTCTTTAAAATTATATCAACTACAATTCTAGCAGGATTTTTTAGGTCAAAGACTTTGACTTGTGCATCATCTCTAAGTTTGATATAAAATTTATCAAAAAATTTTCAAGAAAACCCCGTTCTCTAAGACGGGGATGAATTGAAAAGAGACATTAAAGAGATATTCAGTAAAAAAAGAGTAAAATTA
>JANTFF010000098.1 GCA_024763575.1 Sulfurovum sp. | reverse complement strand
GCCTTCAAGACTATAAATCAGAAAGCCTTTCAAATTCAGACTCGTTGGAGTTTGCTAGTTAGGAAGCCTCTAGCTCTTTAGCTAGAGGTAGTTCACAATCTATAGTTAAATTTAGCTCTATACCCCCATCTAAAATAGATGGGAATATGTAATATATATTACTATTTAGTATCAGGTTTAGGAGTATCTGCTGTTACTCTTGGTAATTTAGGATAGGTAATAGTTGGTATCTCTCCATCTAATGATTTTAAGAAAGTCGCAATAGATGTTACCTCTTTATCTGTTAATTTTATACCCAATTGTGTATCACCCATAATTTTGATAGCCTCTTTAATATCCCATACTGCTCCATTATGAAAATATGGTGCTGTTTGCATTATATTTCTAAGAGTTGGTGTTTTTACCATTTTATTTTTATCACCTGTAAAATCACCAATATCTGCATATTTATATCTGTTTACTACAGGAAATGGATTCATACTTCCACCAATTCCAATACCTGTGTGACAAGATACACACCCTTTGTCTATAAATACCTTTAGACCCTCTTGCTCTGCACTATTTAGAGACTTTTCATCACCATTTAAAAAAGCATCAAATCGAGAAGGAGTTACAAGTGTTCTCTCAAATGCACCAATAGCATCAGCAATTCTCTTAAATGTTATATTATTATCACCCCAAACAGCTTTGAACTGCTCTTTATACTCATTCATTGAGCTAATTCTAGCTACTGCCATCTCTTTACTAATTGCCATTTCTGGTTTTGCTTGTAGTGGTCCTTGGGCTTGTTCCTCTAAATCAGCAGCTCGTCCATCCCAAAATTGTTTATCCATAAATACTGCATTATAGACTGTTGGAGAGTTCAGATGATGAGGGTTTTGTGTCCATTTATGACCAATTGCAGAACTTAAACCATCTACTCCACCTGTTGCTAAGTTGTGACAAGTATTACAGGATATTAGGTTACTTTTTGATAATCTTGGTTCAAAAAATAGAGCCTTTCCTAATTCAACTTTTTTATCTGTAACTCTGTTTTTTGGATTATCTATAAGCTTCATTAAGGCATTTTTATCTGTAGGAATAGCTACCATTCCACTATCTTTTGCCTTTTTTATAAGTGGATTTGCTCCAAATAGTACTGCTGTTGTGATTACTGACAATGTTAATATTTTAGATATTTTCATATTATTCCTTTTATTTATTAATATGAAAGTTTATCTAAAAAAATATTAATTATAATCAAATATCATGCAAATCCTTATCACACCATAAACTTGAATATAACTGTCAGGAACTTAAAAGCATATAACTGTTAAATTAAACAAAAACTTTTGGAGTTTCTATGATAGATATATTGATTATTGGCTCAGGTGGGGCAGGGCTTAGTAGTGCATTGAGTGCCAAAAAAGCAGGAGCAAAGGTACTATTAGTTGGTAAACGACAACCTACAGCTTCACAAACAGCCATGGCACAAGGAGGTATCAATGCACCTCTTGGTAATATAACACCTGATACTCTACAGTCACATATAGATGATACTATCAAATCAGCTCATGGATTATGTGATATAGATATGGTCACAAAAGTATGTAGTGATGCACCAAAAACTATAGAGTGGTTGGATAGTTTAGGAGTTCCATTTGATAGAACTAATGATGGCAAGGTCGCTCAAAGACAGTTGGGTGGAGCATCTAGCAAGAGAGCATGTTATGCACAAGACTATACAGGTTTGAAAATTTTACATACTCTATATGATAGTTGTCTAAAAGAGAATGTCGAGATAAGAGATGAACTATTTTTACTAAATCTAATAGTAGAAGATAGTGTAACCAAAGGTGCTATATTTTTAGATATATCAACAGGTGAAGTGATAGATATAGTTGCTAAATCAGTTATAATTGCTACTGGTGGATACGCTTCAATATATAAAAACTATACAACCAATTCAGATGACTCGACAGGTGATGGTATTGCTTGTGTTCTTAGAGCAGGAGGTAAAATTTCAGATATGGAGTTTGTACAATTTCATCCAACAGCACTTAGACACTCTTCTATACTTATAAGTGAAAGTGCTAGAGGGGAGGGTGGTTATCTAGTCAACTCAAATAGAGATAGATTTGTAGATGAACTTTTACCTAGAGATGTAGTAGCTCGTTCTATAGCTTTACAGATAAGCCAAGGTCAAGAGGTTTTTTTGGATGTTCGTCATTTAGGTGAAGAGAAACTATTAAAACTTATGCCCCAAGAGGTAAATTTAGCAAGATTACATGAAGGTGTTGACCCTGTAAGTGAACTAATACCTATTAAGAGCGTAGCACACTATACTATGGGGGGGATAGATGTTAATAGTAATTTAGAGGTTAATGGACTCAAAAACTGTTATGCAGTAGGAGAGTGTAGCAATGCTAAAATACATGGTGCAAATAGATTAGGTGGGAACTCTCTGCTAGAGATAGTGAGTTTGGGGCGTTTTGTAGGAGAGAGAGCAACTCTAAATTTACCACAAGAAGAGATAAATATAACATCTACTCAACTACAAAAAGATAAAGAGTTTATAGATAGTCTATTCGAAGAGTATCCATTTGAACAAAACTTCTATCAATTAGAAAATAACTTAGGTGAAAAGTTCTATAAATATGCAGGAATTGTAAGAGATAATAATAGTCTAAATAATCTTCTAAATAAAATCAGAGTCATCAAAGCGGATATAGACAATATGGGAATAAAAGATAAGACCAAAGAGTATAATAGTAATTTAGTAGATTTTTTACAATTTTTAAATATACTTGATATTGGTGAGATAGTAGTAGAGTCAGCTATTATTAGAGATGAGAGCCGTGGAGCTCATTATAAGGAGGCTTATCCAAAAGAGGAGTCAATTTATCTTGCCCACTCTCTATTTTGGTTAGAAGATAATGCTATACAGAACAGATTTCAAAAGGTGGTATTAAAATGAAGATAACTATTAATCGTAATCAAGAGTTAATTGAGTATAAAATTCCATTCAAAAGTACAACACTACTCAAAGCCCTATACCATATCAAAAGCTATCAAGACCCAACTTTAACATTTAGTTCCAACTGTCGTTCTGGAGTATGTGGAGAGTGTGCTGTTCGTGTAAATGGCAAGGAGGTATTGGCGTGTTCTCACAAAATAGAGAGTGGAGATATAGTTGAACCTTTGAAATATCATAAAATCCAAAGAGATTTAAAAGTAGATAGAACAAAAGCTATAGATACTATAAAAAACTCTACAGCATGGTTACACCAACACAAAGAGACAACTATAACCCCACAAGAGGTCAAATTAACAGAAAAACAGAGTGATTGTATATTGTGTAACTCTTGTTACTCTGCATGTCCTGTACTAGAGATTAATCCTAATTTTATAGGACCTTTTGCTCTAACTAGAGCTTATAGATATACCTCTGACCCAAGAGAGGAAGAGATGAGGTCAATTATAGATAATATCCAAACTAATGGGATTTGGGACTGTACACTATGTGGTGAGTGTACAGCTGTCTGTCCACAAGGTATTGACCCCAAAATGGATATTACTATGCTTAGGAGTGGGTCAACACAGTTTGGATATAGTGACCCTAATTTTACTACTATGGATTTTGGATTTGGAGGTGGATTTTAGAGATTTTAATCTTCTCCATTTATAAGCACATCACTATCAAGTAAAAAGAGTGAGTTGTTCACAACTCTATCTCTCTCTTTTAGTCCTGATACTATTTTAAATTTATTGTTATCTACTCTTTTAGCCTCTATTAATTTACTTTTATATTCTCCTTCATAAATACTAGGAATAAATACTAAGTGTTTATCACCTTTGGTTATAACAGCACTATTTGGTAGTACCAAAATATCTTTAGAGTTTATAACACTTTTTATAGTTGCATAGCTATTGGGTTGTATTTTCTCATTTGGGTTATCTAGTGTTACTCTAAAGTCTATAGTTTTATTGATAGGGTCAACAAAAGGGTATATAAAATCTATAGTGGATTTATAAACTTTTTTGTCTCCTGAAAATGATATAGCTACTTTTTGACCTTTTTGGATAAACTCTCTATCTTTTTCATACGCCTTAGCCACTACCCATATTTTGGATAAATCAGCTATTTTATAGATACTCATACCCTCTTTGATAGCACTTCCCTCTGTTACCTTTTTATCTACCACTACACCTGAATATGGAGAGTAATAGGCTAGATATTTAGAAGCTCTGTTTGACCTTTTGATAGCTCTAATAGTAGATGAAGATATACCATATAGTTTTAGTTTAGTTTCAATATTTTTTGCTAAAGATTGGCTTATAGTTTTGGCATTTAATAGTTCTATCTGTGCTTTATATACTTTAGGAGAGTATATCTCAAATAGCTTTTTACCTTTGGTAACTCTATCATATATATTTGGAGCAGTTAGATTTTGGATAAATCCATTTTGAGTTGTGGTAATAGTATA
>JANTFF010000097.1 GCA_024763575.1 Sulfurovum sp. | reverse complement strand
ATCAGTAATAGTAATTTGAGTATCTACTCCATCTGCTAGAACCAAATTACTAAATATGGCTATCCATAAAAATATTATTTGTTTAAATATATTTATCATATCCTGACCTTTCTTAAAAAGACTAATTAATATATTTATTATAACATTTTTTTATTTTATTAAAATTAAATATTTATCTTTTTTTAAGGTCATTTGATATTTATCTCTGAGTAATCTTAAAAGCCTCCCCAATAGCTTTAATAAATGAACTTCTAACCCCTCCTTCTTCCAAAGCTCCATAAGCAGCAGCCGTAGTTCCAGCAGGACTCATTACACTATCTTTGATTATAGCAGGATGATTGGACTCTATTAGTGGAGCAAAACCTTTAAATAGTGAATTAGTAATATTTATAGCATCAACTCTTTTCATTCCCTCTTTGACCAATCCATCCATCATAGCCTCTGCTACTAAAGCTAGTAGTGCAGGTCCACTTCCTGCTACAGAGGTTGCTATATCTATCTCTTTTTGGCTATCAACCCAAAATGTATCTCCAATAGAAGAGAATATCTCTATAGCTTCATCTTTTTTACTCTCATCACCTGTAATAACTGTAGTTGATGTTTCAAATTTAGCTGAAACATTTGGCATAGTACGGATATAATTTTTTGCTTTTATATTCTCTTTGAGAATTTCAAGTGAGCTACCTGCTAATACAGAGTAAATAGTATCTGCCTCTCCTTTTAGTTTAGATGCTACACTTGCTAGGGCATAAGGCTTTACTGCTAATATAATATTTTTATCACTTATATCAAAATTATCCAATCTATACACACTATAGTTACTGTCAACTTTAGATATATCTCTAACTACAAACTCCAAATCATATTGCTCTTCTAACCCTTTTGCCATAGCCATAGCCATTGCACCAGCACCAATAATTGTCAATTTCATCAATTTTCCTATATTTAATTTGTTAAATTATAGCCAAACATAATAGATTTTGAGGTATTATAATTTCTTAAAATCTATATTGGGCTTGAACCCATATAATAAGGTTAAGAATGTTAACAAATTATAAAAAAAGTATGCTTTTAGTAGTACTTGCAGTGCTATTTATCGGATGTAGTGACAAAGATGCAGTCAAAGAGTATGATAGACCTGCTCTATATTGGTACAAAAATATTATCAAAAATATCTCATCATCTAATTTTGATAAAGCAGATAATTATTATATTTCACTTCGTAGTGAACATACCAACTCTCCACTACTACCTACTGCTACTCTAATATTAGCACAAGCCCATATTCAAGACCAAGGTTTTTTGATGGCTGATTATTATCTCGATGAGTATCTCAAAAAGTATGCAAGAGGAGAAAAAGTAGAACTAGTAAAATTTTTGAAAATTAAAGCAGCTTTTTTGGGACTTAAAGATATAAATAGAGACCAAAAATTAATGATAGATACACTAAAAAATGTTGATAAATTTACCAAAGATTATCCAAACTCTATATATAAACCAATTGTAGATACATTAAAAGTTAGATTATATATGGTACAGTATCTTCTAAATGAAAATATATCTAGGCTATATAATCGAATAGGCAAAGATAAAGCATCCAAGATTTATATGGAAAAAAACAAAAATTCTATGTTAAACTCAACAGATATAAAAGCCCCACAAGAGAGCTTTTTAGATAAAATATTCAATTAAAGGATTGCCATATATGCAACTTAGTAATTACGAAGAGTTCCCAACTCAACTACCTATAGTCATAGAGGATAACCTTTTTCTATATCCTTTTATGATAAGCCCTATCTTTTTAAGTAAAAAAGAAGATATAGATGCAGCATCATTTGCTATGGAGAAAAATTCTCTACTTTTTATGACTACTACAAAAGATGGATTTGAAGATTCAAGAGACAAAGATAGTTTGCACACTATTGGAGTTATTGGCTCTATTATGAGAAAAGTACATATGCCAGATGGCAGAGTTAAAATTCTTTTTCAGGGTTTAGCAAAAGGTGAAATAGTTTCAGATATAGAAAATATAGATATAGAAGATGTATTATTTCAAGCTTCCATGATAAACCTTATAGAGAATGAGCCATATCAAGAGTTGAAAGTTCACGCACTTATTGGTGTATTAAATGAAAAACTTCAACAACTCTCCAAAATTCAAAATTATATACCTGCTGATTTACTTAAAACCATTTCTGAAACAGATGAACCATATCGTATAGCTGATTTGGTAGCATCAGTACTTAAAATATCCAAAACAGATGCTTATGAGATATACAAAGAGCAGAATATAGAAGAGCGACTTATGCAACTAATAGATATTATAATTAGTGAGATTGAGTCGGCTAGAGTAGAAAAAGAGATAAGAAGTAAAGTTCATACTAAAATAGAACAGAGTAACAAAGAGTATTTCTTAAAAGAGCAGATAAAAGAGATAAACAAAGAGTTAGGAAGTGACAGCCAAAGAGATGAGGAGATAGAGGAGTTTCGTAATAAATTAGAAGAGATAAAACCTCATATTAGTAAAGATACTTATAAAGAGGTATCTAAACAGCTTGATAGATTTGCTAGAATGCACCCTGATAGTGGAGACTCACAGCAGATACACACCTATTTGGAGTGGGTATTTGAGTTACCATTTGGAAAGCTCACAAGCAAAAGTCTAAAAGTATCTGATGTAAAAAGAGAGTTGGATAATGACCACTTTTCACTAGTCAAACCCAAAGATAGAATTGTAGAGTTTTTCTCTGTTAGAGAGTTGGCAAATCGTAGAGGTGTATCACTAGATAAAAGTGCAGGAGCAATTTTATGTTTTTGGGGACCTCCAGGTGTTGGTAAAACCTCTTTGGCAAACTCTATTGCTAATGCTTTGGGCAGACCATTGGTTCGTATCGCTTTGGGTGGATTAGAAGATGTCAATGAGCTTAGAGGTCATAGACGAACCTATGTAGGAGCAATGCCTGGGCGAATAGTTCAAGGTCTAATAGATGCCAAAAGTATGGACCCTGTGGTAGTACTTGATGAGGTAGATAAAGTAGGACAAAATCACCGTGGCGACCCAACAGCAGTTCTATTGGAGATACTAGACCCTGAACAAAATGTAGAGTATCGAGACTATTATCTTAATTTCAATATAGATTTAAGCAAAGCGATATTTATAGCAACAGCTAATGATTTAAGTACAATCCCAGCTCCTCTTAGAGATAGAATGGAGTTTATAGATGTCAATTCATACACGCCTGATGAGAAATTAGAGATAGCCAAACAGTATCTAATCCCACAAGAGTTAAAAAAACATGCTCTAAAAGCAGAAGAGTTTGAGTTAAGAGATGATGCACTAAAACTACTTATAGATGAATATACACGAGAGTCAGGTGTAAGAGGTTTGCGTAGAAAAATTGCAGGACTAATGCGACAAGTAGCTACCAAGATGCTAATAAATGAAGAGTTAGAGAAAATTTCTATAGATATAGATGATTTACCAGAGTATGCAGACAAAAAAGTATTTGAAGTTTCACAAATTGATAAATTACCACTTGTAGGTGTAGTTAATGGTCTAGCATGGACAGCCGTTGGTGGAGATATGCTCAAAATTGAAGCTATTAAAATCAAAGGTAAAGGGTTAGTCAAACTTACAGGTAGTCTAGGTGATGTAATGAAAGAGTCAGCTTATATTGCCTTTTCTGTAGTCAAAATTTTGATAGATAATCATAAATTAGCTGTAGCCCAAGAAGATATATATAATAAATATGATTTACATATCCATGTACCAGAAGGTGCAACACCCAAAGATGGACCAAGTGCAGGTATCACTATGGCTGTAGCTATTGCTTCTATATTATCAGAACAAAAAATAGATAATAGTGTAGCCATGACAGGGGAGCTAACTTTAACTGGAAAAGTATTGCCAATTGGAGGACTCAAAGAGAAATTAATAGCTGCATATAAAGCAGGAGTGACCAAAGCTATAATTCCTCAAAAGAATTTTGATAGAGATATAGAAGACATACCTATAGAGGTACTTCATGCTATCAAGATATTACCTGTAGTAAATATTGATGAAGTTTTATCAGAGGTTTTAATTCCTAATGAGAGCTACCAAGAATAGCTTTCATAAGGTGACTCTCTGTAATAGGTTTAGTCAAAAAAGCATCAGCTCCTTTTTCTAATGATTCTTTTTTGCGAGTATCATTAGATGATATAGCAATAATCGGTATCTCTGGTCTAGTATTATATTTGGTATAGTAACTCAAAAAATCTATACCATCTATTTTAGGCATCTCTATATCTAGTAATATAAGTTGAATATCAGGATTTTCATGAAGTTGTTGAAGTCCATCTTCTCCATCAACTGATTCAATAGCTTTTACTTTATAGAGATTTTTTTTCAAAATTTCAATAAGTAATTTTCTATTAATATAATCATCATCTACAATCAAAACCTTAAATCCTACCATTAATTACTC
>JANTFF010000096.1 GCA_024763575.1 Sulfurovum sp. | reverse complement strand
ATATAAAAGCAGATGAGAGTGCATTGGTTACATATCTAGGAAATAGTAAACGATATAATATAGGCAGATACTCCAAAATGGTTGGATACTCTCCATCTCTTGCATGTTTAGCCAAAGAGTATAAGAGTAATAGGTTATCTCTATATGATGAGGATAATATGATGGAGTTGATACCTAAATCATATAGAGATAGTGCCATGATACCAAAAGATAAATCAAAAATAGTTACAGGTGATATAAAAGATAATAATAAAACCAAAACTATTATATCAAAACAGCTACTACCTATATATGGAGATGGTATTCATTTTGGATTAACTTCAAAAGATGTTAAAGCCAATGAATTAACATTAGATGAGAGTTTCTCCAAAGAGGTATCAAAAATATTTGAAGAGACTATAAAACCTCTAAAGTCTGCACAAAATATGAAAAAGAGAGAAAAGTATAATAGTATATTAGAAGGTGCTGTAGTAGTATTAGCAGATAAGGGCAAAAATGATTTAGAGGTGGTATCAATGTTTTCATACCCATACCCTAAAAAGTTAGATATAACTAAAACAGAAGATTATAAAAAAGAGATATTTAGATATATGCTATTAGATGAGTTTAATAATCCTAAAAGTAGTCTCAGAAATAGAGCAATGGATATGAGAATAAGACCAGGTTCTACATTTAAAATTGTATCATCTATTGCAGGGTTCAAGCGAAATATAATTCCTATATTGGATAAAAAATATAGTAGATATATAGAGGGAAAAGGAGATATTCAAGGCTCTATATTTAGAAATAACTCAATAGTTGATACTCAACTTAAAAACTTCTCATTTTCTAATGGTTTTGTAGAAAAAACAGACAATGCTACATTTAGAAACTCATTCAAAAAATCATACAATGTATATTTTGGGTATCTAGCACTTATGCTAAATCACAAACTAGACCATGGATTTAAAAAAGAGTTATACCCAATTAGCAATAGTATCAAAGATAGAGAAAACGAGTTCTCTTTAATGAGAGTAGCTGATGATTTGGGATTTAATAGACCAATTGTTCTATCCAAAGATAAAAAAATATCTGCTCCAGCCTCTATTTTCCCACAACAGTTTATATTGGCTAAAGAGGTAGCAGATAGTGGTATAGGACAGTTTGAAGTAGCTGGTACTCCTATACAGATGGCAATTGTGGCTAATACTATACGAACAAGAAATATAGAGATACCAAAGATAATCAAAAGTGAAAAGAGCCAAATAGTCCACAAAGATTATATAAGAGCATCTACACAAAAAGCTATAGAAGATGCTATGAGAGATGTAATTATAGATAGAGATGGTACAGCTAAGTGTGCATTTTATTATAATAGCTTTATAAATCAAGCTAGAGCATATAATAACAAAGTAGATCCAAATAGAGCTATTGGTGTACCATGTTTAGGGTATAGAGCCAAATTTCAAAAGTTAAATCCAAAAGATTTTGCATTTTCTGATGTAGCTGTATATGGGAAGACAGGAACAGCAGAAAAGGGCAAAGGTGGATTATATGATGGGTGGTTTGTATCATTTACCAAAAGTAAAAAAAGAGGCGATATTGTAGTAGCTGTAGTTGTTAGAAACTCTGGAACGGGTGGAACTTATAGTGCTACAATTAATAAAAAAGTAATAGAGGCTTGGTATAGAAGAACTCAAAATAAAAAAACAAAAGAAAAGGATAAATAGTGGCAAATATTTTTGAATTTCCAGAAGATATACTGTTTATAGATACTATAGATGTAACAAATTGTGTATTAGATAATAAAAAAAGAGATATAAGTTATATAGCGAAAAATATATGGGAGGGGAGTAGAAATATTTTTAGCTTTATATTTGGGGATGATGGGTGTCATGGGATAAAAGATATTTTGGATGATTGGTTACAGGAGGGAATGGTATCAGTTGTATTTTATATACCACGAGAGAGTGCAAAAGAGATACGAGATAATTTAACAAAAAAAATAAGAACTAATACTATATCTGAAAAAATAGAGCAGTATATAGAATCAAAAGTTAGAAAAAATATCCCAGATTTTGATATATATAATCTAAATACAAATGAGGAGGAGTTATCTAATATTTTTGATGTATCTAAACTAAAAAGGGATTTAGATAGAGACTCAAAAGGAGAAGAGCAAAAAATTTATCTAATAGGATTTAGATTTAGTATAAACAACTCAAATAGAGTAGGATTTTATCTAAACAATAAACCTATAAGAGAAGAGAGTGGAATAATATATGGAAATTCCAGTATATTAACTCATAAACTCAAAAGAGGTTTTATAATTATCAAATCGGATGAGGGAGTTGATATGGATTTTTATGATACCAATAAATTTAGCTCAACAGATTATGATGTAGGCTCAGATTTAGAAGATTTGGATTTCCAAGATGATAATCTAAGCTTTGAATTAGATAAAAATGTAAAATCTATTAAAATGGAGTCAAAAGCTGAAGATAAGTTAATATTCTCATTGGAACAAAACAGTGCTTATGAACCTCAAAAAATAGTAGATATGGTAGATAGAGAGACTAAAGTTTATATGAAGTCTTTTTTTATTCCTAGAGAAAAAGAGTTGAAATTTGTTAAGCTACTTTTAATATACAAAAATGGAAAAAAAGTTATTGTAGGTGGTGAATATCATCATGAGTTAAGAGATTGTGATGTTATTGGTGATATATCTATAGATTTAACAAAAGAGGAGATAACTTTTGTCAATCATAGTAACTCAAATCTTAGATTTATTAATTTTGAAGATAGTTTTTGGAAATTAGATGAGAGTAGTATCTTCAAAGAGACACAAGATGATTATATAGAAGATATAAATTTAGATAATAGGATATATACTACTGTTAAACTTGATAATATAGGGGTAGAAGATGATTTAAAAACAACTTTTTCAGAAGATGAATTAGATATAAATAGTCAAACAAGCCAAACTATTAGACAAGAAGAGAGTTTCACTTTTAAAGTTAAAGAGATAGAGTTTAATGATTCTAATATATCTTTTGATGATAAAGGAGTACTATTACGATACTCATCTTTTATGATTAGTAAATTTGAAAAAGAGTTTACTCTAAATAGAACAGCATTTAAAATATCAAATAGAGGAACTATTATTGACTGTTTTGTAGAGAGACCAAAGGGGCGAAATTTCAAATGGGGTAGTAAAGTATATGAGTCTCATAGCGATATTTTGGGTCGTGCAATCTCTAGTAAACCAATTATTTTCAAAAATAGTAATGATGGTTTGTTTATAGAAAACAAGCTTAATCCTAGATATTATATGTTGGAAATATCTTCTACTTCACAAAAATATATACTAGAAGATAGTAATAATTCACTTCTTATTCCAAATAGTGAACTAAAAAACTTGACAATAGATGTCATAAACAAAGGTTACATATATAGACCTCTAGTACAATTTACTATTGAGGTGTAAAGTTGTGGACAGTATAGAATATATAAAAGAGTATCTAAAAAAGTGGATAGAAACAGGAACTCCTGCGAAATCTTTTAGAGATATAAATTTCAATAGTAGAACAAATATATCTATTAAAATCATAAAACTATCTATAAATAATAGAGTTATAGATGAGGTAGATAAGAGTATAGAGGCTGATACTATTGTATATATTTTAGGGTTGTATCTATATCATAATATAACACATTTTAAATATATAGGAGAGTTGACTCACAGAAGTGTCAAAGAACCTAGAGTTTATCAGTTTCTAAATATGGTACTTCAAGAGGATAGAACTAAAAGAGAGACTAACCCACAAAGGCTTTTATCTGTTTTGGATTTTGAACCAAGAGATATAATAGAAGATACTATTGAAAATGAGTTTTATAGAGTAGAAGCCTTCTCCACTGTAGGACTTAGTAGATTACAAAATCAGGACTATTTAGGTATATTGGAGCTAGATAACAGTGTTGCACTAGTAGTAGCAGATGGTGTAGGTGGTGCAAAGAGTGGTGAAGTAGCTAGTAAGATAGCCGTTGATTTTGTAATAGAGCAGATAAATACAAAACTATCCAAAAACAAAACAAATCATAAATATATATTGAATTTTTTACAAAATAGTATCTATGGTGCAAACCAAAAAATATTAGAGTATATAACTCAAAACAGTATAGATATGATGGGAACAACTTTGAGCATAGCATATATTGTAGATAATATCTATCTATATACAGCACATATCGGAGATAGTCGTATATATCAAATGGATGGAGATTTTAATATCAAACAGATAACTCCAGACCACTCTATGAGAGAGGTTCTATATCGTGCCAAAAAAATAACAAAAGAAGAGAAAAAATCATACAAAAAAAATATTTTAGCTTTTGTTTTAGGGAAAAAAAATCTAAGAAAAGAGAATATATTTGCACAGCAGTCTGTATTGTATAATAAAAGTAAATTACTACTATGTAGTGATGGTTTTTGGG
>JANTFF010000095.1 GCA_024763575.1 Sulfurovum sp. | reverse complement strand
ATTTTTACTTATGAGTGGCTTTCAAGTTGCTTTTGTTTTTGCTGGAGTTGCCTTGCTTTTCTCTTTGGTTAGTGAAGATTTGGGATTAGAGGTTTTGGAGATGTTGCCTTATCGTGTTTATGGGATTATGAGAAATGTAACACTTATGGCTGTTCCTCTATTTATTTTGATGGGATTGATACTCGAAAAGTCTAAAATAGCAGAAGATTTACTACTATCTATGGGTAAACTATTTGGTGGAATTAGAGGTGGCTTGGCTATCTCTGTAGTAGTTGTTGGTGCAATATTGGCTGCTAGTACTGGGATTGTGGGGGCATCTGTTGTAATGATGAGTTTAATTGCCCTGCCTTTGATGCTCAAACATAACTATAAACCAGAACTTGCTACAGGTTCTATTGTGGCTAGTGGAACTTTAGGGCAGATTATTCCCCCATCTATTGTTTTAATTGTTTTGGGTGACCAGATGCACCTAAGTGTTGGGGATTTGTTCAAATCAGCTGTAGTTCCTGGTATTTTATTGATTGTTTTGTATATAGTATATATTCTAATTTATGCAAGACTTAATCCAACAGTTGCTCCTGCTATAGAGAGTGATGAGAATTATAGTGATATGGTTAAAGAGGCTATAAAAGTTATTACTCCTCCACTTATTTTGATTTTGGCAGTTTTGGGTTCTATCTTTGCAGGAGTGGCAAGTCCAACGGAATCGGCTGCTATTGGGGTTATAGGTGCTTTGATTTTAACAGCTATCAATAAACAGTTCTCATTTGAACTACTCCGATATGCTTCTATCGAGACAGTCAAATTAACCTCTATGATATTTATGATACTAATTGGTGCTACAGCCTTTTCATTAGTCTTTAATGAACTTGGTGGTCAAGATATGGCACTGGAGTTTTTTGCTCATGATATGGGTAGTAAGTGGGCGTTTATACTATTTGCTATGTTGATTATATTTCTTTTGGGCTTTTTTATAGATTTTATTGAGATTGCTTTTGTAGTTGTACCTATTTTAGTACCTATTGTTCACTCATTTGGGATTGACCCTATTTGGTTTGCTATATTGATAGCTCTCAATCTCCAAGCTTCATTTTTGACACCTCCATTTGGATTTGCTCTATTTTATCTAAAAGGAAGTTCAGGGGATTTGGTTACTACAGGTCAAATCTATAGAGGTGTTATACCTTTTATTGCTTTGCAGATATTGGCTTTGGTTATTGTCTTGCTATTCCCTGATTTGATTTATATATTTGGAAAATAAAATGGAAAATAGAATAGATTTTACCCTAAAATCTGATACAATTGAGAATTTAAAAGCATTCTCTGGTCTTCTCAAAAAGGATGTGAGTTGTATAGTAGAAGAGGCTTTGGATGAATATTTCGCAATGGTACAAAAACAACTGCTAGAGAAAAACCTAGCAGATGAAAATGCTATGACAAATTTGGATTTTGATGAGTTTTGGGATGGAGTGGATATTTAATCTTCTCTACAACTTCATCAATATTATCACTAAGAAACACATATTTTAAATCATTTTGATTTATGGTTTCATACTCTAACATAGTAGTATTCATAAACTCATACAGTTTCCCCCAATACTTTGAACCAAATAGTACAATAGGTACAGGTTGATGATTTTTGGTTCTGATGAGGTTGAGTACTTCAAAAAATTCATCAAGTGTACCAAAACCACCTGGCATAATAATATATGCAGAGGAGTAGTTAATCAACATAACTTTTCTAGTAAAAAAGTAGTGTAAATTTAGCTCTTTGTCCAAATATTTGTTTGGGTGTTGTTCAAAAGGTAGGTTATTAATATGTATCCCAATGGATTTGGTTTTTCCTGATAGTTTCGCTCCTTTGTTAGATGCTTCCATTATACCAGTTGAACCACCTGTAATAATATTATATCCACTATCTGATAATCTCTTTCCAATCTCTATAGCTTTTTGATAATAGATTGAGTCTTCTTTAAATCTTGACCCTCCAAATATAGTAATAGAGTCTCCTATATCTGATAGCTCTTTTTGACCTTTTTCAAAATCTTTGACTATATGATTTATATCCATTAGTTTTTACTCATTTTTCTATTTCTATATGATAGTATAGTTAATATTATTAATCCTGCTATACCATAATATACCCAATTAGGAATTGGTACAGGCTCACCTGCTGCATAAGAGTGTAGTCCTGATAGGTAGTAGTTAACCCCAAAATAGGTCATAATAACACTACTATATGCCCAAAGTGAAGCTACATTAAATACAAATGGATTATTAAACTTTGGTATAAATCTTAGATGTAATACAGTTGCATAGATTAAGATAGTGACAGCTGCCCAAGTCTCTTTGGCATCCCAACCCCAATATCTACCCCAACTCTCATTTGCCCAAACTCCACCAAGGAAGTTACCAACAGTTAGTAAAAATAGACCTATAATTAGACTCATCTCTGCTATTGAGCTTAACTCTTTGATAGATTTATCTATATTGCTATGACCATTTTCCCCTCTAATAATAAATAGAACTAAAACCAATAGAGATAGTATCGAACCAAGCCCCAAAAAGCCATCACCTGAAATAATAGTAGCAACATGTATCATTAGCCAATATGATTTAAGCACTGGTACTAGATTGGTAATTTCTGGATTAACAAAATTCATATGTGCTACACCCAAAGTAATACCACCAAGCAGAGCAGTAGCTCCTAAAGTAAATGGTGATTTACGAGCTAAAACTAACCCTGCTACAATAGTAGCTCCTGCAATAAATACAATAGACTCATAAGCATTTGACCATGGTGCGTGACCTGCTATATACCATCTCATACCCATAGCTATAACTTGTAAGGCAAAGGCAATGATAGTTACACTCCAAGCTATACGCATAATCCATTTAAGTGAAAATGATGGTTTGAGTACATTTATAAATGAGAATATTAGTAGTAAAATACCAACCATAAGATAGACTAAAACTAGCTTGGATAGTAATCCTAGTTTGTTATACTCTATCTCTATATCTATATGTGTAGGAGAGAGTAATACTTTTGAGCCAAATTTCTTTTGGTATAGTTCTAGCATATCAATTGCTCTATTGCTATTTGTCCAATCTCCTTTTGTTAAACCATCTTCAACTCCTTGAAACAAAAATCCAGTCATTTGACGAATAACTCCTGAAAGCTCTTGTGGGAAATTTTGTATAGCAGTTTGAGGATTTACCCATTTATTATTGGCATCATTTGGTACAGGATATACTTGAAGTAGTGAACCTGTATAAACCATATATGCAATATTGAGTCGTTCATCAATTTTGATTAGTTCATTATCATATTGGTTTTTGTCCAAAGGTTTTTTTCTAGTAGATATTGCTATTTTATTAGCTAATTTATATTCACCGTTTTTGCTAAAAAAATCTGAAAACTTAGCATATTTAGTCCCTTTGTCTAATCCTAAATCTTTGGCTACTCTAGTATGAGATATTTTAATCATAGGTAAATTTTGATAAATATGTGGTTTGGTAAGCATTCCTAAAAATATAGCTGTTGGATTGACTCCATATATTGAGGTCTTACCTGTGAGTTTAGTAACAATTTCATGAGCTAAAGTATCTATTGGTTTCATTCGTCCTCTAGTGTCTTGTACACTGAGCCGTGAGAATTTATCTACTGTTTCTTGATTAAATCCATAAATGATTTTTGAACTATTGGTATCTAGCTTTGGCATAGAGGCGTAACTTGTACCTCCCATTCCAATCAAAAGTGATATAGCCAAAATCGCTGTACTATTTTGTAATTTTTTTGCATGAGCTAAAAGTTTTTGAAAACGGCTACCTTTGGCAAATAAGTTCCAAATCATACCTAAAGCCAATAGAATATATCCTATATATGTAGGCAATGTTCCTGGGTCGTGATTTACTGAAAGTATAGTTCCTTTTTCATCTCTATCAAATGATGATTGGAAGAAACGATAATTTCTATGGTCAAGTACATGGTTCATATAAATTCTAAATGGCATATCTTTTATCCCTTTTTCTTTATCTGTAAGTTCCACTTCACTCGCATAAGATGATGGACTCATGGAACCTGGGTATCGTTCTAATTGGAAATCTATAAGTTTTAGAGAAAATGGTAATTTAATTACTTTTGCACCTAAACTTATATTAACTATAGTATCTCCTAGTTTTACCATTTTCTGTTCACCTTCATTACCACTATAAGAAAATAGATTAACTATTTTAGATTTATCTTTTAGAGTAATTTTAAATGTTGCCATTTCTGGCATTCCTGATTTTGTTTTTAGAGAGTGGCTTACATATTTAATTGATGCTTTATTATATACATCACGAAGAACTACCATATTTGAACCAAATCTATATAATTTTCTTTTCTCAAAGCTATTAATACCTTTTGATAGATTTTGCTCCTCTCTTGTCTCCATAGATAGAGTTTGCATGTCAAAATCTGTTTTGACTTCTAATTTATCACCTTTTTTGATAATATTTAGAGTAGGTCTATTATCATATGGATTAGGCTTTTTATTAAAATTAATAACAAAACTACCACCATCATAA
>JANTFF010000094.1 GCA_024763575.1 Sulfurovum sp. | reverse complement strand
ATTACAAAATATAAGCTCACTCAAAGAGATAGATGATGAGATGGTTATTGATTATCTAACATCTTCTACTGCTGGTATGAGTGATGCAACCAAAAAGAATTATAGAAATGCTATTAGTAACTTTTTTAACTATCTATCTAACCATAATGAAAATGAACCAAATAGTGGTAATGGATATATCTATCATCTAAACTTATCTAACTGGCAAGGATTATCAGGAAAAAAAGGGAATAAAATTCCATCTTATTTAACTGAAGATGAGGTTGGGATATTTTTATCTAGTTTAGATACATATAATTTTATATCTGACCGTTCTGCTATTTTTTATAATCTGATTGTTCGTCTAATTTTACTTACAGGTATTCGTATTTCTGAAGCTTTAGCAATAGAGAAAAATAGAATTCAAGAAAAAGATGGTTATCTACTTATTAAAATCACAGGAAAAGGTAATAAAAACTCTATTATTGAAATTCCTAAAAATTCAATAGAACCACACTATAATCGTTGGCTAAGAGAGTACTCGTGTCCTAATAATTTACTATTTTGTTCTCCTCAAAACCCTAAACGATTAGCTAGTGCCTCTTCTATATCTCATAAAATCAAAGAGTTATTAAGATATGCAGGAATTGTCAAAGACAAAGAGGGAGCTCACCTGTTGCGTCATACTTATGGCACCCTACTCTATAGTAAAGTAAAAGATTTAGCACTAGTCCAAGATATGATGAGACATGAAGACCCAGCTACTACTAGAGCATATACACATATTGTTGATGAACGCCGTAGAACAGCTACTGATGTTTTGGATAATATTTTGAAAAATTCTTAATAATATAACTATATGATATAATTCGATATGGATATAGTCTCAATCTTACTTATTATTATAATTGTTGTAGTTATAGCTGATGTTTGTACATAAAGAGATTTTAACACAACTTCGTGAAATAGGTCGTAGATTTCATATTAGTGCTAATACTTTGCAAGATATTGTGGTTAAAATGGATTAACTATGGAAACTCTACTATCAATAATATTTGTTTATGTTTTTATACTATTAGGTTATATAGCCAAAAGGATTTTCAAAGAGGATATGAATAGTAAGACACTTACTATATTTTCTGTATATTTTTTGCAACCATTTGTAACCGTTTGGGGATTTTCTACTGCTAGATTATCCGTAGAGCATATATTTATACCTATTTACTATTTAGGGATTATAGCTATTGTTCTTATCCCTACTCTACTTATTGCTAGAGTAATATTTGATGACCCAAAAGAGAGAGCTATATTTTCTATTGCTGGATTTGTGGGGAATACTGGTAATATTGGAATACCTTTAGGTATTGCTCTGTTTGGTGAGAGTTCAGTTATATATACTACACTTATAAATATTGCTAATGTATTTGTGGTCTATATTTTAGGGGTTTACATTTATTCAAGGGGTTCATTTTCTATTAAAAGGTCTCTATTGAATATTATCAAAATTCCTATTATTCCTGCTTCTATTATAGCTATTTTGATAAATATTAATCATATAGAGATAATCCCTCAAATTCAAGAGTTTTTTAAAATGGGTGCTTATGGGGGAATTGTACTTCAACTATTTTTATTGGGGACTTTTCTTTATGGTATAAAAATTAGAGAGATTAGAGCCTCTTTGTTAATAGGCACTTTATCTCAAAAGTTTATTATTGTTCCTTTGGCTACTGCTATTATATTGAGTTTTACAAATTTACCTCTATATGTCCAAGGGGTTATATTTATGGAGATGATGACCCCTTTGGCTGTAGCAAATATCAATTTGGCTTCTCTTTATGATTGTCGTCCAAAAGATACTACTACACTAATACTTTTGAGTACTCTGCTTTTTATTCCTATTCTATTTATACTCTCTTATATTGTTTCTATCTATTATACTACTTAACAGCTTTTCCTAAATCCCACATAGGCATAAATATACCAAGAGCCATCAATAGAACAAGTCCTGCGATAAAGAAAAGCATAATAGGCTCAATATATGCAGCCAAGTTATCTATTAGGTCTTGAAATCTACTGTCATAATAACCTGTAACTTTTTCTAACATCATATCTAACTGACCACTACTCTCCCCTGCTCTTATCATCTGGAGTAACATATTCTCAAAAAGTTCTGTCTGCTCAAATGCATCAGATAGAGATATACCCCTAGCGATATTAGCATTGACTGTTAATAGTTTCTTTTTGATATATAAGTTATCAACCATATCAACAGCAGTATCTAAGGCTTCGGATACAGGAATACCTGATTTGACTAATTCCCCAAATACCAAAGTATATTTATGCATAGTTGCGAAAAATATAATCTTGTGGATGAGGTAAAATTTAGGGTGTACTAAAATTTTATCAACTTTATATTTGAAATCTATACTGTTTTTGTATGTATGTATAAATAGAAAAATAGAACCTGCTAAAAAAGCTAATACATATAATCCATAATTATTTAAAATATGTTCTAAAAATAGAAGTATCTGTGTAGGAACTGGTAAATCTGCTTTAAATTTATCAAATATCTCTTTGAATTTAGGAACAACAACCATAATCAAAATAGTAAAAGCAATAGCCATCGCAGCCAAAGTTATTAATGGTGTACGAATAGCCTTTTTGAATTTTTTGGTATTATCACGGATACTCTCTAATATATCTGCTAGTTTATGATATGCTCCTGCTATATTTCCTGTTTTTTCACCAAGGTTTGTCATAGCTAATGCTACATGACCAAAATCATCTTTGAATGGCTCAATAGAGTCACCTATACCTTTACCTGCATTAATATCATTACTTATTGTAGTAAATATCTGTTTGAGTCTATCATTTTCTGTATTTTTGGCTACCTCATCAATAGAGTCATGAATAGAAATTCCAGCATCAGTCATAACAGCTATCTGTCTAATAGATGATATTTTAGCTCCTATATCTATCTTTTTTTTGAATGAGCCTTTCATACCTTCTAATATATCAGCTATTTTAGAACCTATATCAGGTGTAGTCTCTTCAGCTTTTATAATATTAAACCCTGTAAACTCCTGTTTTGCTGTTCGTATAGCACTAATTTTACTTTTGGATTTGACAACTTCTGTAGTTCTTTTACCTCTTTTTGTCATGGTGACTTTATAATAATTCATTATCTAGCCACCCTTAGCACCTCTTCAATTGAAGTTTTACCTGCTAGTGCTTTATTTACTCCATCTTGAAGCATTGTTACAAACCCCTCTTTAAAAGCTTGTTCTCTCATCTTCTCTTTGGAAGCACCATTTGCTATCATAGTTGAAAGTTCTTCAGATATTAGAAGTACTTCTGAAATCATCTCTCTACCTGTATATCCACTATTATTACATACAGCACACCCTTTACCTTTATAAAATTTTGGATTTGCTGGTAAATACTTTGCTAACTCTTTTAGACTCTCTGGATTTACTTGCTTTTCCTCTTCTTTACAAACATCACATATTTTTCTTACCAATCTCTGCCCTTGGATACCAATTACTGCTCCTGCTAATAGATAATCTTCTATTCCCATATCCTGCATTCTATTTATAGCAGATATTGCATCATTAGTATGTAGAGTTGATAATACTAAGTGACCAGTTAATGCAGCCTCAATTGCAATACGCAGTGTCTCTTGGTCTCGTATCTCCCCAATCATAATTTTATCTGGATCTTGTCGCAATATAGAACGAAGTGCTGCTGCAAATGTAAGTCCTGTATTTGCACTCACTTGTACCTGTTGAATACCACTCATTTGATATTCAACTGGGTCTTCAACTGTGATAATTTTATCTTTTACATCTATAATAGCATTTAATGCACCATAAAGTGTAGTTGTTTTACCTGAACCTGTAGGACCAGTTACAAGCATAATCCCATAAGGAGATTTAATGCCTTTGGTAAATTTTTTATATGCCTCTGCATTCATACCTGCATCTTCTAGCTTTACTAAAGCTTTTGATTTATCCAAAATCCTCATAACTATAGACTCACCAAATAGTGTAGGCAAGGTTGAAACCCTAAAATCATATACACTACCATTTACTATCTGTGTAAATCTTCCATCTTGTGGTTTTCTCTTTTCTGCAATATCCAAATTTGATAATAGTTTAGTTCGTGATGCCAAAGGTCCAAAGATAATTTTTTCTAATTTAAAATACTCTTGGAGCATACCATCCACACGATAACGAACAATACAGTTATGTTCAGTTGCTTCTATATGAATATCACTAGCTTTACTATCAATTGCTGTTTTTAAAATAGTTTCAATCAATTTTAAAACAGCTGGAGACTCTTTACTATCATCTGCTACTTCAACAGCACCATCTGTTAGGTCATGTTTAATATCTTCTGAAAACTCTCCTACATCTTCATTAGTTTTTAGTTTAAGTAACTCTTTTTGTATCATTTTAGGTTTAGCAACAGCAACTTGCATTATTTTACCATGAAAAAATCTCTCTATAGCACCTTTGGCTTCATAGTCACTAGGATTTGCAAAGGCAACAGTTACTGTAGAGTCTTGAACAAAAAGTGGCAAAGCATTATA
>JANTFF010000093.1 GCA_024763575.1 Sulfurovum sp. | reverse complement strand
CCCTTTTTGAATTCACATAAGGACAATAGAATAGATGGAAATCATATTAATTTTGACAGGAACTCTAGTAGGTACGCTTTCAGGCTTTTTTGGGATTGGTGGGGGAATGATACTTGTTCCACTACTTATGTTAATCGGTATAGATATTAAAACAGCTATAGGTATATCTGTAGTACAGATGGTTTTTAGCTCATTTTATGGCTCATATCTCAATTACAAAAAAGGTTCTCTTGTTTTAGGTGAAGGAGTTTGGGTAGGAGTTGGTGGATTTATTGGTGGATTTATGGGGGCTTTTGTATCTCATATGCTTTCAGCTACGATGCTACAATATCTGTTTTTTGGACTTTTAATATTTGCACTTTATAGACTATATGGTGCAAAAATAACAGATGATGGAACAGTAAAAACATTAAATCCTATTGTACTATTTGGTGTGGGTGCTATTATTGGTATATTTGCTATATCATTGGGTGTTGGTGGGTCTATTATGCTTACTCCTATTTTGGCAGGTTTTTTACACTATCCTATTAAAAAGGCTGTTAGTGCTGGACTATTTTTTGTAGCTTTTTCATCTTTTTCAGGGCTTATTAGCCATATACAAATTGGGGATATTGACCTCAATAAAGGTCTATTTGTAGCTATCGCATCACTATTAGGTGTATATATAGGTATTTGGCTCAAAGACCATGTAACATCAAAAAATCATAAACGATACCTAATGATAATGTATATAGTAGCAATAGTTATTTTAGTTAAAAAAATGTTATTAGGATAATAATATGAAAAAGGGTAAAATAGAAGTTTTTGGGGCAAAAGAGAATAACCTAAAAAATATAGATATAACAATTCCAAAAAATCAGCTAGTAGTAATTACAGGTATTAGTGGTAGTGGTAAATCCACTTTGGCTTTTTCGACTCTATATGCAGAGGGGCAGAGACGATATATTGAATCTCTATCATCTTATGCACGACAATTTTTAGGTCGTGTGGGTAAACCTGCTGTTGATAAGATAGAAGGACTAACACCTGCTATTGCTATTGACCAAAAGACAACTTCTAAAAATCCTCGCTCAACTGTGGGAACTATTACAGAAATATATGATTACCTACGACTACTATTTGCTAGAGTTGGGAAACAGTATTGTCATGAGTGTGGTAAACCTATATCATCTATGAATGCTAGTGATATTATAGAAGAGGTGCTTAGACTTCCAAATGGAGCTAAAATAGTAATACTAGCTCCTCTTATCAAAGAGAAAAAGGGAACATTTGCAGATATGCTAGACTCTTTGCGTCATAAAGGGTATGTAAGAGCTATGATAGATGGGGTCATGGTAAGACTTGATGAAGAGATAGAGCTATCAAAAACCAAAAAACATACTATCAAAGTGGTAATAGATAGAGTAGTAGTAAAAGAGGAGAGCAGAGATAGAATAGCCCAAGATGTAGAAAAATCTCTCAAAGAGTCTTATGGAGAGGTAGAGATAGAGGTACTAAACTATCAAGAGCTTGAACTAGATAGACAACATATTCACTACTCTGAACATCTAGCATGTTTTGATTGTAAACTTAGTTTTGAGCCATTAGAGCCTGTGAGTTTTTCATTTAACTCACCAAAAGGAGCGTGTCCTAGCTGTGATGGATTGGGAATTAGATATGTAATAGACCTCAAAAAGGTAATAGACTCTGCACTCAGTATAAAAAATGGTGCTGTCAAAATTATGTATGGATTTAATAAAAGCTACTATACCCAATTTCTAAATGCCTTTTGTGAACAAAATGATATACCACTTGATATTCCTTATGAGTTACTTCCTGAGTATCAAAAAAAGGCTATACTATATGGTGGTGGATTGCCAGTTGAATTTAAGTGGAAAAAGCATAAACTCAAAAGAGAGTGGGTAGGTGTAGTCAAAATTGCTCATGATATGTTTTCTGATGAAAAAGATATGAGTGAGTATATGACTGAAAAGGTGTGTGATAGATGTAATGGACACCGTCTGCGACCAAGGTCATTATCTGTGAAAATAGAGGATAAAAATATAGCTGATATTATAGACATGCCAATAGAGCAGTGTTATCACTATTTTAAAGATGAAAATAACTTCTCTCATTTTACGCCACAACAGAGACTTATAGCAAAATCAATCCTAAAAGAGATACAAGAGAGGCTATTTTTCTTATATGATGTGGGATTAACTTATCTAACTCTAAGTCGTGATGCTAGAACGATTTCAGGTGGAGAGGCACAACGAATTCGTATCGCCTCACAGATTGGCTCTGGTTTGACAGGAGTAATGTATGTGTTGGATGAACCTAGTATTGGACTTCATGAGAGAGACACGATGAAACTTATCCGTACACTTCGTTCACTCCAAGAAAAAGGTAACTCTGTTATAGTAGTAGAACACGACAAAGAGACAATACTATCTGCTGATTTTATAATAGATATAGGACCTGGTGCTGGTAAATATGGTGGAGAGGTAGTTTTTGCTGGAAATATGACAAAAATGAAAAAAGCCAAAACACTTACAGCCAAATATCTATTTGGAGACAAAGATATATCTTATTCTCATGACAAACCCCAAAAAGAGTGGATAGAGATAAAAAATGTAAACCTAAATAATATCAAAAATCTATCTACTAAAATTCCTCTAAAAAACTTTGTATGTGTTACAGGAGTTAGTGGAAGTGGTAAAAGTTCACTAATCCTACAAACACTATTGCCAGTAGCAAAAGAGATACTAAATCGTGCCAAAAAAGTAAATAAAGTTGATGGTGTAGAGATAATAGGACTAGAAAAGTTAGACAAAGTCATATCCCTAGACCAAAGCCCAATAGGCAGAACTCCTAGAAGTAACCCTGCTACATATACAGGAGTAATGGACGAGATACGAAAACTATTTGCCAAAACCAAAGAGGCAGAGCTTAGAGGATATAAGATAGGGCGATTTTCATTTAATGTCAAAGGTGGAAGATGTGAAAAGTGTAATGGAGATGGACAAATAAAAATAGAGATGCACTTTTTGCCTGATGTATTGGTTACTTGTGATGCGTGTAATGGAACTCGTTATAATGCACAAACACTAGAAGTTTTATATAAAGGTAAATCTATAGCAGATGTATTAGCCATGTCTGTTACAGAGGCTATGGAGTTTTTCAAAGCTGTTCCATCTATTGCTATCAAACTACAGACTCTAATGGCTGTAGGATTAGACTATATTACCCTCGGGCAAAATGCTACAACTTTGTCTGGAGGAGAGGCACAAAGGATTAAACTAAGCAAAGAGTTAAGCCGAAAAGATACAGGTAATACTCTATATATTTTAGATGAACCAACTACAGGTTTACACTTTGCTGATGTAGATAGACTAACAGGAGTACTTCACCATTTGGTTGAGTTGGGTAATTCAGTTATTGTTATTGAACATAATTTAGATATGATTAAAAATGCTGATTACATTATAGATATGGGATTAGAGGGTGGTAACAAAGGTGGGGATATTATTGCTATGGGTAGTCCTGAAGAGGTAGCTAAAACATATAAAGAGACTGGTTCTTATACTGGAAAATATTTAGTTGAGGAGTTAAATTAAAAGGTGGCTCCGGATGCTGGATTCGAACCAGCGACCAAGTGATTAACAGTCACCTACTCTACCGCTGAGCTAATCCGGAACATATAAAAAAGATTGTAAAAAGTGGCTCCGGATGCTGGATTCGAACCAGCGACCAAGTGATTAACAGTCACCTACTCTACCGCTGAGCTAATCCGGAACAAATTCCTTCAAATCATCATGATTTGTTGGAGTGAGATTATAGACGAAAAACTCTTTAATGTCAAGAGTTTTTTGATTTTTTTAGCGATTTATCACAAAAAAATCGTAACCACTACTATTTATAACTTTAAGATTACCATCTTCTAACATATTAATAAGTAATTTTTGACTCTCTTTATCAAAAAGCACCTCTATATCATCTTTTGTTAATGGGCGTTTTTTTATTGTGTCTAATATCTCCTCTTGGCTATAATATGATGGTTGTTTTGTAACCTTTTTTCGAGAAGCTATATATATAGGTAGAGTTGAGTTAATCTGTAGTGATATATCTCGTAACTCTTCATAACTTAAAGCCTCCACTCTATAAGCAGGTGGTCTATCTATAGTACCTATATCTATTCGTGTAGGATTTAATTTTAATAGAAAATTATTTAATTCCTCTATCTCTTCTTTTTTATCATTAATATTTTTGACAATCAGGACTTCTATAATAAGGGGGTTATTATATCTTTTTCTAAACTCTAACATACCCTCTTTTATATCCTCTATAGTTATATCACTATATGCTCTATCAAGTCTTTTGAGACATTTTTGCGTGGCACAATCCAAAGATAGCTTGACTGTATCAAAAAGCATAAGTGCATCTTGGACTCTAATATTATGAATAGTACTTCCATTTGAAAGTATTAGAGTTTTTATATCGCCTTTTATTTTATTAATCTCTATCATTAACTCTTGTAGATATGGATATAGTGTAGGTTCTCCATTGGCTGTAATAGTAATTACATCTATATCTTGATGAGTTTTTAGAGACT
>JANTFF010000092.1 GCA_024763575.1 Sulfurovum sp. | reverse complement strand
GATTATTTTTGCTATTATTGGTGCTGTAATTTATAGATTTTTGGGTGGAGAACTCCCCTTTATAGATAGAGATAAATCATCTAAAAAAGAGAATAGCGATGATGATTTTACAAAAGTTGCCCCAACTTCACAATGTGCTATGTGTGGTACATATATGACTGAAGATGATGCTATTATATATCAAAAAAAATCCTACTGCTCCAAAGAGTGTTTGGACAAAGCTCAAAAGAGATAAAAATGCAGATATTTAATCATTCTTGGATTAATTCACCAAAATTTTATAAGATAGAGAGTATAAAAGATATAGAAAACACTCCACCTAATAGTATAGTATCTCTATCTCCTCTACCCTACTCTATAGATATAGCAAAATATTGCCAAAAAAATTTAGTTCCTTTCATAATAGAGGTAAACTCTATAAAAGATAGTATATTTGCAAATATATTAGGAGCAAAATATATTATATCTTCTCCTAATTTAGCCAAAGAGATTATGCCAATAGCCCAAAACTATCTATTTGATACACAAGTTTTGGCTACTATCTCCAAAGAAGATGAGATTGAAGATATGGCTAGAGTTGGAGTTGATGGGGTCATGCTTATAACATAGCCCTAAACTCACCAAAGATATAAGCACTCTCATGAGGTCCTGGACTAGCTTCTGGGTGATGTTGCACGGACATAATAGGAGAGTCACTATATCTCAATCCCTCAATTGTATTATCAAATAGATTTGTATGTGTTACAGTTGCTACTTCTGTAATATTATTAGGAACATTATAGTTATGGTTTTGTGCTGTAATCTCTACTACACCATTTAGCTCATTTTTAACAGGATGATTACCACCATGATGTCCAAATTTGAGTTTGTATGTATCATATCCATGAGAGATAGAGAGTAGTTGATGTCCCAAACAGATACCAAATAGAGGTATTTTAGCTTCTATTAACTTTTTGATTTTACTCTGTTCCTCTTTTAATATTAGAGGGTCACCAGGTCCATTAGATAGAAACACTCCATCTATCTCTTTATCTCTGAATTTACCTATAATATCATCTGCTTCTATAGAGTTAGGAACTACCTCTACCTCCATACCTGCATGAGTTAACTCATTTAGTATATTTCTTTTGACTCCAAAATCTAATGCAATAATTTTTTTATCTGTATTTGGCTTTTCATACTCAAAAGTTTGGGCATTATATCTAGCACTTTTGTGAATATAAGACTCTTTGGTACTTACCTGTTTTATATAGTTTATCTCTTCTATTCTTGGAGACTCTTCTAATATCTTTTTAAGTTCATCTTCATTATGAACCTCTGTAGAAGCTACCATCATCATAGCACCCTCATTTCTCAACATTTTAGTCAAGAAACGAGTATCTATATTTGTAATACCTAGAATATTATATCGTTGAAGTAGCTCATCTAATGGCTCTTGACATCTAAAATTAGAAGGTCTTGCTTGATATGAACGAACTATTATCCCTTTGCAGTAAGCTCCCTGACTTTCCATATCCTGTTCATTACAACCCACATTTCCAATCTCTGGCATAGTAAAAGTGACAAATTGCCCTGCATAACTAGGGTCTGTTACAATCTCTTGATAACCTGTTAGAGAGGTATTAAAAACTATCTCTCCTACACTAGTACCACTTGCTCCAAAACTATCAGCCTCCAAAAATAGACCATTTTCAAAATACAGTGAAATCTTTTGCATTATATCATTCCTCTTTTTCTTAACTCTTCTTCATAAAGTCTTTGATATATTAAATCATATTCAAGTGAACCAGGGATATACTCTTTTTTCATATTTTTAATCTTATCATAAACTATTGTATCAATTTTATCATAAGCATTAGCAAAAGCTCTAAATGCTTTGAATATTACATTTCTAACTTGATTATCATTTACACTATACTCTATTATATAATTCTCATATAGTTCATCTAAAATTCTGTGAGCTACTTCATTATAACGGTCATCGTAATTCATAATTACACCATACTCTGGAGCTAACCGTTTTTTTATCATAAAAAACAGTTCTCTCTCTCTGACTTGTTGAATTTCTATCTCATCTTCATTTTCCATGAGCATCTCTTCAACTTTAGCATCAAGTTTTTTCTCTTGTGCTAAATTCTCATCTATAATCTTTTTACAAGCTTCTACTACGGCTTCTTTTCCTTTTGGCATAGTTATAAATGAAGCATTTGCCAAATCTATACCTATTTTAGAAGCCACATAACCTGTCTGATTTGATTTTAATCTCACAATATACTCCTTATGAATGAATAATAGTATCTTCTCTATCTGGACTTGTTGAGATAATTCCTATTTTGCAACCTACCATATCTTCTAATGTTTGGATATAATCTTTAGCTGTTTGTGGTAACTTATCAAACTCTCTTACACCCTCTGTTTTGTCCCAACCTGCAAATGTTTTATATACTGGTTTTGCTGTATCTAAATCATAAGGTACATAATCAATCTCTTTTCCATCTATCTCATAAGCTACACAAACTTTAACCTCATCAAATCCATCAAGTACATCTAGTTTCATCAATGCAATTTGGTCAACACCATTTACCCTAACAGCGTGTCTCATAGCCACAGCATCAAACCAACCACATCTTCTTGGTCTCCCTGTTGTTGTTCCAAACTCATGACCATTCTTTCGTAGTCTCTCTCCCTCAACACCCAAATCTTCACTTGGGAAAGGTCCATTTCCAACTCTTGTACAGTATGCTTTTGCAATTCCTGTCACTTTTCCTATATCTTTAGGATTAATTCCAAGTCCTGAACAAGCACTTGCACTTACAGTTGTAGAAGATGTAACAAAAGGATAAGTCCCATGGTCAATATCAAGCATAGTTCCTTGTGCTCCTTCTAATAGTACCTTTTTACCCTCATCTAATATCTTCCACATCATTTGAGTAGTATCTGTAATATGAGGTTCTAAAACTTTTCTATATCCCTCTAACTCTTCTACCAAACTCTCTTTTGTAGGGGTTGGTATCTCCATAATCTCAAATTTAGCTCTATTGTGTTCAAAATACTCAATAATCTTAGATGCCAATTTATCTGTATCATGTAACTCCCCTACTCTATGCCCAACTCTAGCAATTTTATCACTATAAGCTGGTCCAATTCCTTTACCTGTAGTTCCAATAGCTTTAGCACCTTTGAGTCTCTCTTTTGCTTGGTCTCTAAGTACATGATATGGTAATAGTAGATGAGCTTTATCAGAGATAAATAGTCTCCCCTCCAAATTATCAAACTGTTTCATCTCTTTGATAAAATCAACAGGAGATAATACAACACCATTACCTACAATATTTTTGGCTTTTGGATTTAGAATACCTGATGGTATAAGATGTAGTGCATATTTTTGACCATCAACTACTATAGTATGTCCTGCATTATGTCCACCTGCAAAACGACACACAAAATCATGAGTTTGAGCCATATGGTCAACTATCTTTCCTTTACCCTCATCACCCCACTGTAATCCTACAATTAAATCTGCTCTATTCATCTCTTATCCCTTTTTATAAACTTTTTATTTTTTGGTTTATACACTCATCTATATAGAGTGCAAAACCTGTGGCATCAATATCTTCAATACTATAATCACCACCACGAACCAATAGTTCATTATCTTTGAACATTTTAAATGTCAAAGAGTCATAATAACGCATCTTTGCATAATATAATGGAGAAATAATAACTGACTGGTAATTTATATTTTCAATAGCCTCTTTTATCAAAACTAACTCTGCTTGAATATCTGCTGGAATTCCACTCAAATCATCCAAGTCATCTATATCATGGATATGAACCAATTTACTAATCCATGGAATATCTAATGCCAAAATAGCTTCTATATTGGTATCTGCTAATAGCTTCAAATCTATTCCATAATTTTGACTTAAAATCATTGGAATACGCATATTAGAGATTTGTAATAGAGCATCAAACTCTAACTTTTCTACCAAATTAGTAGCTGTATTAACTACCTCTTCGAAACTACCATCAATAACTTCAACTCCTACTTGATACTGTTCTGTTGTTGGAAAAGACAATGCTGGTTGAATATAGAACCATTTTTTTGATTGTGTAGTTCGTCCAATTCTTTTAGTTACAATTCTAACCACATCAGCTGTACTATCAGCTCGTAAAGTCACGGTATGGTTATGTTCATCATGTAGATGAAGTAGTGGTTTCTCATCTTCAAATGAGCTATGTTGATGATAAGAAAAAATAGGTGTAACTATCTCTTCATATCCATCACTATATAAAATATCAGCACATATAGCCTCTATTTCTCGTTTAACTCTGGCAGACTCTCCAAAGTATAATTTACTTTTACTCGGTATCTCATGTTCAAATATCATTACTAGTTCTCATTATATTTTAATTGCAAAATTCTTGGGATTATATCCAAAATGTAATTAGGGGTGGGTAATTTGGTAATATATATGAAAAATTATATTATTTTTTAAGCTAACATTCTAATAATAGCATCTTCACACTCATCAAAAGTAAATATTCTATCCAAGCTACCTTTTTCACTGTTTTCTATATTTCTTATAAA
>JANTFF010000091.1 GCA_024763575.1 Sulfurovum sp. | reverse complement strand
AATAGCTGATACCTCTGAAGGTAAAAATGGTTTTAATATCTCAAAATTAAATATTTTATCTCTATCTCTATTATCTTGTGTATAAAAGCATACTCTCTTTTTTATATTAGAATTTTTTAAAAATTTAGCTGTCTCTTCATTAAAAGAATCTACATCAACAAATACTATATTATAGTTATTATTTTTTAGTTCAGATATATGGTTAATCTCATCTAGTTCAACACTCTCTTTTCTAGCACTAAGTGCTGTTAATCTTGATACTACTGGATTGCTGTTTATCAATAATATTTTCATTTTTTCTCCAAATTTTGTAACTAATTGACAATTTTAGTATAATTTCTGTTTAATATAGTTTAACCAAAAAAAACTAGCTATATAAATTATCAATTAAATCAAAAGTTATTGATTGCTATAATGCGAAAAAAATAAGGATTTATATATATGTCAATTTTTGTATTTGGTCATACTACACCTGATTCTGATTCTATTGTTGGGTCTATTTCACTATCATATCTCAAAAACCAACTAGGAGAGGATACTACTCCTACTAGACAAGGAGAGATAAACCCTGAAACAAAATTTATACTAGACAAGTTTGGTTATGAAAAACCCAAACTCAAAACAAGCTATGCAGGAGAGAGAGTATATCTAATAGACTTTATGGAAAGTTCTCAAAGTCCAGCAGATATAGATGAAGCAACTATTTTAGGTATTGTTGACCACCATAAATTAGGTGACCTCAAAACAGCTACACCATTAGAGATGTGGGTTAGACCTGTTGGGTGTTCTAATACTATTGTTAAACAGATGTTTGATTATTATGGTATAGATATTCCTACGAACTTAGCCGGTATGATGATGTGTGCAATTTTGAGTGATACTGTGATATTTAAATCTCCAACATGTACCAAAGAGGATACAAAAGCGTGTAAAGAGTTAGCCAAAATCGCAGGTATAGAGGATTATAAAGCTTTGGGTATGGAGATGTTTATAGTCAAATCAGATGTACTATCTGCTACCAAAAGAGAGTTAGTCCTAAGAGACTTCAAAGACTTTAATATGGGTGGAAACAAAATTGGTGTAGGTCAATTAGAAGTAGTAGATTTGAGTGTTTTTGATAATATGAAAGATGAGTTATTTCAAGAGATGCAAAATCTAAAAGATGAAGGGGAACGACACTCTGTTTTATTAATGCTTACAGATATTATGCAAGAGGGAACACAGCTTTTAGCTCTAAGTGATGAACCATCAAAAATAGAAGATGCATTTGATAAAAAATTAGAAAATAATCAAGTTTGGCTACCAAAAGTTATGAGCAGAAAAAAACAGATTATACCTTTTTTGGAAAAAATATTCTAAATATAACTATTTTCATAGTATAATCTCTCAATAACACAAATTGAGGGATTTTGTCAATAACCTCTCCCAAATCAAAGATTATGGGAGAGGCTTGATTGACCAGACTAAGTTGCTAGAGATAGCTAACTACGATATTTTTGTTATCACACCTTAGAATGCTTCTCCAGTTCTAAGCTCTGTGTAGGCTCTTTAAGTTGGATTAAAGTCCTGTGAACCTAAGGAAGATTTGCCATTGCAAACAAGCAATTATATCATTGTCGAGGAGAGACTCGAAAGAGCGTTACCGTTGAGAGACGAGATTATCTGAAAAAGGATTACAAATGGTTTTTGTATTAAGCAAGAACAAAACACCACTAGCCCCAACTTCTAAAGCAAAGGCTAGAATATTACTAAAAAAAGGAAAAGCCACAGTAGATAAAATATTCCCTTTTACAATCAGACTAAAAGAGAATAAAGAGTGCCAAAAAAGCTTTGAGATAAAATTTGATGTAGGCTCATCAGTTACAGGTGTAGCTATAGTTGATGCTATTAAATGTTTTTTCTTTGCCCAAATAGTGCATAGAGGCAAAACAGTAAAAAAAGCAATGGATAGTAGAAGAGCAACAAGAAGAAGTAGGAGAAATAGAAAAACAAGATATAGAGAACCAAGATTTGATAATAGAACGAGACCAAAAGGTTGGTTACCACCAAGTATTAAATCAAGGGCAGATAATGTAATTAATTTTGCAAAAAAATACTCAAAACTAATATCAATTAATAGTATAGTTGTAGAGAGAGTATCATTTGATATATCGTCTATGACACAAGATAGAAAACTATATGGAGTAGAGTATCAAAATGGAGAACTAAAAGATAGAAAACTAAGAGAGTATATTTTTGCAAAAAATAATAACAAATGTGTCTATTGTGGTAAAAAAGGTCAAGAGATAGAACATATAGTTCCTAAATCCAAAGGTGGAACTAATTTAATTTATAACTTAACTCTAAGTTGTAGAAATTGTAATATCAAAAAAGGAAAACTAACGCTAAAAGAGTTTGGTAAAAAGATAGGAAAAGATTTATCCCCTTTAGAACCTAAAAAAACACCAAAAAATGCTTCTATTATTCAGAGTGCAAGAGAATATACTATAAAAGAGTTAAAAAAAGATTTTGAAGTTAAAATAGGTGAAGGATGGGAGACCTATGCAAATAGAGAAGAGATAGATTTACCAAAAGAACACTATTTTGATGCAATGTGTATTGGAGATACATACAAATATAAAATATTTACAAATAGTGTATTAGAGGTAAAAGCACAAGGAAGAGGGAAAAGACAAGTTTGTCTAATGGATAGATTTGGATTTCCAAGAACAAAAGCAAAAGGAGAAAAAATAATAAAAGGTTTTCAAACAGGTGACATTGTAAAAGCAGTTGTTACCAAAGGAAAAAAATTAGGTACTTATCTTGGAAAAGTTGCTGTACGAAGTAGTGGATATTTTAATATCACTACAAAGTTAGGAACTATACAAGGTATTAATCACAAATATTGCAAAACTATACAAAAAGGAGATGGTTATTCTTATGCAACTATTAAAATTTAACACTCAGTTCATCTCCAATTCCTCCCATTCTAAATCAAAGATTATAGAATGGGTATCCTTGGAGGTTTTTTGATGAAAAACCACTATTTTTTATCTCAACCACACCAACCATTTTTTGTTTTGGCATTTATTAATGCTATTATATCAATATTTATTTTTTCTTTATTACTCAAAGGGACTATAACAAGTGAAGTATTATCAGCAAATTATCACGCATATTCACTTATATTTTTAATGTTTACCCCTGCATTTTTTGCATTTTTATTTACTACATTTCCTAGATTTTCAGCCAATCCACCTATAGAAAAGATAGTCTATCTAACTATATTAGTACCTTTTGTAGTAGGAAGTTTCTTTTTTCTATTTGGAACACTTACTTTCTCTGCTCTAGCTTCCATAGGAATGGTGATTACTCTTATTGGTCATCTACTAGGTATAAATATCTTACGCAAACTTTATAAAGCTTCTACTATAGAAGATAAACATGATATATTTTGGATACTCTTATCTATGAGTGCAGGAGGAGTAGCACATTTACTTTTTGTGATAGGATATTTTGCTAATAGTATTTGGTTAATATCATTTGCTATACAGATTGCTATTTATCTATATCTATTTTTGGTAGCATTTTCTGTAGCCCAACGGATGGTACCTTTTTTTTCTCATCGTATGATAGAGAGAGATGAACTATTTGTACGAAATATTGCTCTATTATTAGTAGGGCATATTATATTAGAAATTATAAAACCACATCTATCATTTATAGCTGATTTTGCATTAATGTATATTATAGCCAATGAGATATTAGAGTGGGAGTTACCATTTCCAAATCCAAATCCACTACTTTGGATACTTCACCTATCTCTATTTTGGGTTCCCGTTGCTTTTCTTTTCTCAGGACTTACAAGTATTATATCTATCTTTAGTGATATAAACTTTATGTTTTTAGATATACATATATTGGTATTGGGATTTGTATTTACTGTATTAATTGGATTTGGTACTAGAGTCACACTAGGTCATTCGGGTAATAAATTAGAGGCTGATAGATTAACTACTATACTATTTTATTGGACACAAGTTGTTGTTATTAGTAGAATGGTTACATCTTTGATTTTCTCTTTTGGATGGAATTTTCTATTTTGGTTTGATATAACAGTTACTGCATGGCTTGTACTATTTGGTGTGTGGGCTTATAGATTTTTTGGTGTTTTGATTTTTGGTAGGAAATTTACAGATAACAAATAATGGTACACCCAAAGGGATTCGAACCCCTGACCTACGGTACCGCAAACCGTTGCTCTATCCAGCTGAGCTATGAGTGCTTGTGTTACAAGGATGAAATTATAGCTCATTTTTCTTATAATTTCAAGGACTAATATCTATTATTTTGCTCATACTCTTTTAAAATCATCTCTATTTTGGTTTTTGGGATATTTAAACTGTTTTCCATTACCATAATATCTTTGCCCTCTCTATACATTCCGATAATCTTCTCTTTTGTGTTACTAGATATTGGAGTAACTTTCTCTTCTAAATCATATAGATAATTCTCTAAATGTGTAATTCTCTCTTCTAATAGTTCTAAATACTCATATCTATTAGAATTTGTTTGCATATCTTGCCAAAATAGGTATCCTATTACTCCAAAAAATCCTATCAAAGAGAATATACTCATAATATATAGTGTTTCCAATTA
>JANTFF010000090.1 GCA_024763575.1 Sulfurovum sp. | reverse complement strand
GATGGGTATGGTTTCTTGCGTTCAGAAGATGGAAATTTTGCCAATTCACAAAATGATACCTATGTAAGTAGCACCCAAATTAAAAGGTTTGCTCTAAGAAATGGTGATGTAGTTACAGGTCAAGTGAGACAACCAAAAGAGCAAGAGAAATATTATGCTCTACTCAAAATAGAAGCTATAAACTATCTCCCACCAGAAGAGTCCAAAAAGAGACCACTCTTTGATAACTTAACTCCACTATATGCAATGGAGAGACTAAAACTTGAATACCATCCACTTAAATTAACAGGTAGGGTACTAGACCTATTTTCTCCTATAGGAAAAGGTCAAAGAGCTTTGATTGTAGCACCTCCTAGAACTGGTAAAACTGAACTACTCAAAGAGTTAGCTCATGGTATTAGCCATAACTCTCCTGATGTATCATTAATGGTTTTATTAGTTGATGAGAGACCAGAAGAGGTTACCGATATGCAACGCTCAGTAAAAGGAGAGGTATATAGCTCTACATTTGATTTACCTGCACAAAACCATGTTAGAACTGCTGAAATGGTAATAGAAAAAGCCAAAAGACGAGTAGAGAGTGGTAAAGATGTAGTGATACTACTAGACTCCATCACAAGACTAGCAAGAGCGTATAATACAGTAACTCCTAGTTCAGGAAAAGTTCTATCAGGTGGTGTTGATGCAAACGCCCTACATAAACCAAAAAGATTTTTTGGAGCTGCGAGAAATATTGAAGAAGGTGGGAGTTTGACTATTATAGCAACTGCCCTAATAGAAACTGGTAGCCGTATGGATGAAGTAATTTTTGAAGAGTTCAAAGGAACAGGTAACTCGGAAGTCGTTTTAAACCGTTATGTATCAGATAGAAGAATATATCCAGCAATTGATGTAACAAAATCAGGAACTAGAAAAGAAGAGCTAATGGTAAAACCTGAACAGCTACAAAAAGTATGGGCAATTAGAAATGCTATGCAAAATATGGAAGATGTAGAGGGACTTAAGTTCTTGTTCTCAAAAATGACAAAAACAAAAAGTAATGATGAGTTTTTGGCAATTATGAATGATTCATAAAAAATAGTAAATAATGAAAATAGGTGTTTTTGATTCAGGAGCAGGTGGACTTAGTGTTGTTAAATCATTAATAAAATCTAAATTTTTTAATGAGATAATATATTATGGTGATACAGCTAGAGTTCCTTATGGGATAAAGGATAAAAATACAATTATCCGTTATTCATTAGAAGCATTAGAGTTTTTTAATAATTTTGATATAGATTTGCTTATTACTGCATGTAATACTGTTAGTGCTTATGCTTTAGAAGAGATGAATAAACAGAGTAAATACCCTATATTTGGAGTAATAGACTCTGGTGTTATGGCAGTAGAAAATCGTAATATATCAAAAGATGACCCGATACTTATTATCGCCACTCGTGCTACTATCAATTCAAATCGTTATCAAAATGCCTTAAGCAATTTGGGATATAGTAATATTACAGCTATCCAGACAGGTCTATTTGTTCCTATGGTAGAAGAGGGTATATTTGATGGTGAAATCCTAAATGCTACTATGAGACACTATTTTAGTAGTATTGCTACCCCAAAAGCTATGATATTAGGATGTACCCACTTCCCACTAATTAGTAATAGTCTGCAAAACTATTTTGATAAAAAACCTATACTTATACATTCAGGTGAAGCGATAGTAGAGTATCTCAAACAAAGATATGAGTTAAACAGAATAGAAAATCAAGATACCAAACTTAAAATTTTTGCATCTGATAATGTTGGAGGATTACGAAAAATTGCAGATAAATGGTTGGGATACACTCAATAAAGTATTATATAATTAATTTTATGTATAATGCAAAAATAAAATATACAAAGGAATTGATAAAATATGAGTGAACTGTTAAATAAGAGTTTTGTAACTTCTAATGAATTAGAGACACTACTAAAAGAGAGAGCTGAGGGTAAGGCTGATTTTATATTAGTAGATGTACGAGAGCAGATGGAGTATGATATGGGTCATATTAAAGGTGTTGATATGTTAAAACCTACAAGTTCATTCCAATCATGGGGACAAAGCTTTTTTGATGAAAACAGAGATAAAACTGTTATCTTTACTTGTAGAACAGATGCTAGGAGTGGAAGTGTACAAAGAGTTTTCCAGCAAAATGGAATGAAAAATGTAATTAATCACTCAGGTGGTATTGTATCTTATCGTGGTGAGATAGAAAAGTAATTAAAAATCAAAAAGAGTGTTATATATCTGTTTGGATGGTGACTGTTTTTGTTGAAACTTTACACTATCAAAATAGAGTTTATCTTTAGAAATTATAGCACAACTTAATCTATTTCCATAAATAGCAGAGGTATCTATACATATTTTGTTTTTGTACTCTCTAATATTTTCTTGAGATAGATGACCAAATATATGGTAGTGTCTATTATCTTCTGCCTCTTGTGCCAAATAGGGAAGTAAATTATCCAATGATACACCACGGTTTTTACTTCTTGATTTTGATTTTATCATATTGGCTATAGATTTATTATCATCTTTTGTCAAATATTTCTCTTGGCATGGAGCATGAGTTAGAGTAACTGAAAACTCTTTGTTATAGTTATATTTGAGCCAAATATAAGAGCTATTATATAATTCCAAAAACTTCTTTTTTAAATCATTGTCTCTCTCTAATAGTAGAGCCGTATTGTAGTATTTTATCTTTTTTTCTAAATCTTTGGGATTATCTAATGTGGGGTCTTTTTGTATATGACGATATACCATAGCCTCATGATTACCTAATATTAAATAAAATCTTTGGGTATCTCTATTGAGATTATGAAAGTTTCTATATATGAAATTTATAGTTTGAGCTAATTTTATATCATCTGCTTTATCTATAAAATCACCCAAAAGGATAATAGATTTATCTGAAGAAGAGGCATCTATTATGTCATTTTGGTCTATTTTAAAGCCATTTTGAATAAGTAAAAGTTGTAGTTCATCAATACATCCATGAATATCACCTACAACGATATACTCATCTTCTGTGGAAATAAACATTAACCTATACTAAAGTCTCGTCTAGCTGCATTTAGTTCAATAATAAATCCACCAGTTGCATCAATAAATGACATAAGTGAAAGTACTAAAAAAGTTGCATTTTGCGCCCATGGCACTAAAAAGAACATGACAACAAATACAACTGCAACTACAAAACTAAGAAGTGTCTCTGTAGCACCAAACTCTCTTGATGTTGCAGCTTTTGCTACTTCAATAAATAGTGCTAATGAACCAATAATCAAAAACAGCTCTCTAACCCTAACAACAAAATCTCTACCTGGTGCTATGTGATGAACCAATACAGGGGTATTTAAATCAATCCCTTTAAATATTGATATATAATCTTGACCTAGATGTAATCCTACATACGCTAATAGTATCCATGTAAATGTTGACATTCCTGTTATAAAAAACATTCCTTTTCTCCTTTTTTTCTTTTCTTGTTTATCTTCTATTAATTTGCTAAAAAAAAACATAATAGCAGACTCTAATTACTGCTCATAGCTTTTGACATATACTCAGCACTCATTACTTTATCCATAGGTTTTTGAACTTCAGATGGATATAGAACAAATTTTGAGTTAGCAGATGATGAGAGTTCTCTCATTGAGTCAATATATGAAGTTTTTGTCAAAAATTCCATTATATTTTGGTCTGAAATATCTGGCATAAGAGATTTCAAATCTTTTATTACTTTATGAGTTGCTTCTGCTCTTTTCTCAATTAAAAGTCGTTCACTATCTGCATGAAGTTCTGCTACTTTATGTTCACCCTCTGCTTTTAGAATAGCTGCTCTTTGTTCTCTCTCTGCAGATATCTCTTTTTCCATAGCATCAACTACTGATTTTGGAGGTTTCATATTTTCAATTCTAACATTTTCAACTTTGATACCCCAACGATTGATACTCTCTTCTTCTGTATGATTTTTTATCTCTTTTGTAATTGCATCAACACTTTTTTGTATCTCTTCTAAATTTTTATTTCCTAATGTACTAAATACACTAGCACCGATAGCACTATTTACTGCTTTTTTGTAATCTTGTACACTTTTGACTGCTTTTAGAGAGTCAACTACTCTAATTGATGCAATAACATCAATCTCTAATTTTATATTATCTTTTGTAATAATCTCTTGTGCAGGAGGGTCAACCTCTTCCTCTCGCATGTCAACTACAGCCTCTTTTTTATCAAGAATAGGAATAAAACGATTTACCCCCTCTTTTAATACTCTATCTTTTCCTAAACGGTCAACTACCCATTCAGTTTCAGACTCAACAATAACAAATTGTGTATATAGCAGATAAGCTATAAACAAAATAATGGCAAATACTATCAATACTGAATACAAAAATTCCATTAATAATCCCTTCAATATATTTTTTATACTTAGTGACATTATATCAAATAAAGTGATAAAATATGATATAATTTAGAAAAAATAGTAAAAATTTAATTTAAAAAGATTTTAGTAAAGTTGTGATAGAATATCATGTTATTAAACACATACTAAAATAAATCTATAATAAAAGGATATTTTTGTTCAATTCTGAAAATAATGAAGAGATAGGTTTTGCAG
>JANTFF010000089.1 GCA_024763575.1 Sulfurovum sp. | reverse complement strand
GCATCTTCTATAGTACACCCATGTAACATAACTCTATGACCTATAGTGACATCATCACCTATTATAGTAGGATTACCATCACTCATATCATCTTTTTTGTGGTGGGTTACATGTACCATAGACAAGTCTTGTATATTACTTCTAGCTCCTATTTTAATATAATGAACATCACCTCGTACTACACATCCAAACCATACAGCACTATCTTCTCCCATCTGGGTTCTTCCTATTACTGTAGCACCCTTTGCAATCCATGCATTTTTATCTAGTTTTGGTGTCCACCCTTTATAAGGTATTGTCATTTTTTATCTCCTTTACTTTTTTGGCTAATCTTGTGACATATTTTGGTCTCTTCTTCTGTGATTTATTATATAACTTTGTCACATAATCTTCCAATATATTATGATTATTTATCTCTTTATCTTTACATTCTACCTGTTTATACTCACCACTATTTTTGAGTCTCCATCTTAGTTTGCAATCTTGTAACTGTAGTGATAATATCTGTTTAATTTTTTGTTGTAGCTCATTATCTATTATAGGGGTCATAATCTCAATTCTACGAATTAAATTTCGTGGCATTAAATCAGCACTAGAGATATAGTACTTATGCTTGTCATGTTTAAAATAGTAAACTCTTGGATGTTCGAGATATTTACCTATAATAGAGTAAACTGATATATTCTCACTAACCCCTTGAACATTTGGTTTGAGGGTACAAATCCCTCTAATGATTAACTCTATATTACACCCTTGCATAGAAGCAATATATAGGGCTTGAATAATATCAGGGTCAACTAATGAGTTGGCTTTTAGTATTATATGTCCCTCTTCTTTATGAGATGCCTCACTCTCTATCATAGATAAAAGTTTAGGTTTAATATCTGTTGGTGCAATAATCAAGTTTCTAAGTGAACTATGGTCAGAAAAGCCTGTAATAAAATGAAAAAACTTAGTAGCATCTATATTAAACTCTGGTTTGGTAGTAAAATAGCTTAGGTCTGTATATATTCGTGCTGTTGATGGATTATAGTTACCTGTTCCTATATGTAGATAACCTTGTAGTCTATTACCTTTTCGTTTAGTAATTTGTGCTATTTTAGCATGTACTTTTAGTCCTGTTATTCCATAAATTACATGAGCTCCTGCATCTTCTAGTGCTTTTGCCCAGTGTAAATTATTCTCTTCATCAAATCTAGCTTTGAGTTCTACTAGTACAGTAACTTGTTTACCATCTCTAGCACCTCTAATTAGAGCTTTGACAATAGGTGAGTTTTTGCCCACACGATATAGTGTCATACGCATAGATAGAGTATTGGGGTCTTTGGAGGCATCTTGTATAAATTTAACAACAGGGTCAAAACTCTCATAAGGGTGATACAGTAATACATCTTGTTTCTCAATAGCTTCAAATATATCACTATTATCCTCAAAAGGGGGCAAAGTTTTTGGTGTAAATGTAGGCAAAGTTAGATGTGCTAACTCTTCTTGGCTAACTATATCCCAAAGTGTACCAAGATTTAGAGGTATTTTATAACGATAAATATCCAATTCATCAAGTTTTAGATATTGAGTCAAAAAATCAACCAATTCACTATCAGCCCAATCCATAAGCTCCAATCTTACAAGTGTACCTCTATTTCTAGCTCGAATTCCCTCTTCAAGCATCTCCATAAAGTCATCAGCCTCTTCCTCTTCTATCTCTATATCAGCATTTCGTGTAACTCTAAAAGGTGTTGAAGCAATCTTTTTGAACCCATAAAATAGCTCAGTACTAAAAAAATCAACCACAGACTCAATAGGTACAAAACAGTGTTCTACTTTGATAAATCTTGGTAGTATTCTAGGTATTCGTATTAGACCATGTTTTATCTTTTCTTTTTTGTCTTGGAATTTCAAAGCTAATCCAAAACTAAGATTATTTAAATGAGGAAAAGGGTGAGTAGCATCAACAGCAATAGGCATAATCACAGGATAAATCTGCTCAAAAAATATCTCTTTGACTTTATCTTTCTGTTTATCGGAAAGTTTACTATATGTCTTTATAGTTATATCATGAGTTTTTAGCTCTTTCATAATATCTTTAAAGGTAGCTTCTACTATCTTTTGTTCTTTGTGTAAAGTGGTATGAATTGCTTCTAACTGTTGAGTAGGAGTTATTTTGTCAATTGCAGTCTCTTGAATTCTAGCTTTGAATAGAGCTTTGAGTCCTGCAACTCTAATCATATAAAACTCATCAAGATTAGTTCCATATATCGCTATAAACTTTAGTCGTTCTAGTGGAGGTAATGTTGTATCTTGTGCTTGTGAGAGTACTCGAGTATTAAATTTGAGCCAAGATAGTTCACGATTGAAGTAGAGGTCTGGAGAGGTTAAATCTATAGACATGTTTATCTCCTATTTTTTTCAGAATTATATCTATAATTTTTTAACTTTTGCAATCTCATCACGAAGTCTAGCAGCCTCTTCAAACTCTAATTTTTTAGATGCCTCTAACATCTTAGCTTTTAACTCTTTGATTAATTTCTGTCTCTCACTCTTTGGCATTTTGTCAAGTTTATCTCTTTTATTATAAAGCTCCCCCACATCTTCTACTTTCAAATCAGTATCAAGTTCTCTTAGAGTCGTAGTAGGTGTAATATTATACTTTTTATTATACTCTATCTGTTTAGCTCTTCTTTTTTGTGTAGTATCTATAGTCTCTTGCATAGATTTAGTTATCGTGGAAGCATACATAAGAACCTTGCCATTTACATTTCTAGCACCCCTTCCTGCTGTTTGGATTAGAGAAGTTGTAGAACGCAAAAATCCCTCTTTGTCAGCATCCAAAATAGCCACCAAACTAACTTCAGGTAAATCAAGCCCCTCACGAAGTAGATTTATACCTACTAATACATCAAACTCACCCAAACGCAAAGAACGAATAACTTGATTTCTCTCAATAGCGTCAAGGTCAGAGTGCATATATCTAACTCGAAGTCCCAAATCATTATAATAGGTAGTCAACTCCTCAGCCATCTTTTTGGTAAGTACTGTTACTAATACTCTCTCTTTTTTGCTTATTACCTCTTTTATTCTATCATGTAGATTTTCAACTTGATATGTACTATCTATCACTTCTATTTCAGGGTCGAGAAGTCCTGTAGGGCGTACAACTTGCTCTGCTATAGTGGTAGAGAGTTCAAGCTCTAACTCTTTTGGTGTGGCTGATACAAACATAAAATGGGGTGCTTTGTTTATATACTCATCAAACATCAAAGGTCTATTGTCTAAAGCAGAAGGTAACCTAAACCCATGTTCTACCAATACCTCTTTGCGACTTCTATCTCCTGCATACATTCCACGAAATTGAGGCAGAGATACATGAGATTCATCAACTATTACGAGATAATCATCATGCATGGTCTCGAAATAGTCCATCATAGAGTATGGAGTCTCTCCTTCTTTTTTACCTGTAAGATGTCTTGAATAGTTCTCTATTCCTTTGCACATACCAGTAGCCTCTATCATCTCTAAATCAAACTCTACTCTCTGTTTGAGACGATTATATTCTATCATTCTATTTTCTTTTTGATAAAACTCTAATCTTTGGGCTAACTCCTCCTCTATTGATTTCACAGCTAAAGCCAATTTATCTTTGGAGACTATAAATTGATTGGCAGAATAGACTACAGCTTCTTTGATATAGTCTCTCTTTTCATTAGTTAGAGTATTAAAAGTATATAAAGACTCTATCTCATCACCAAAAAACTCAACACGAATAGCCAACTCTTCACTGTAAGCAGGATATATATCTATCACCTCACCATTTACACGAAAATTCCCTCTATCAAAGAACTCATCATTTCGTTTGTATCCCATATCAACAAGTTTTAGAAGTAGTGCCTTTTGAGCATACTCTTCACCTACCACTAACTTTTGAACTATAGTTTTATAATCTTCAGGTGAGCCTAAACCGTAGTTAGCTGATACAGAAGCGACCACTATCACATCTTTATGAGAGAGCAAGGATGCAGTAGTAGAGAGTCGCATTCTCTCTAACTCTTCATTAATAGAAGAATCTTTTTCTATAAATAGGTCTTGGCGTGGGATATAAGCTTCAGGTTGATAATAATCATAATAAGAGATAAAATACTCTACATGATTATTAGGGAAAAAGCTCTTAAACTCCGAATAGAGTTGAGCAGCCAAAGTTTTATTGTGAGTCATAATCAGAGTTGGCTTTTGGGTAGCTTCAATTACCTTTGCCATTGTATAAGTTTTTCCTGAACCTGTTACACCTAATAGGGTTTGATACTTCTCTCCTCTATTAATAGATTGGCTCAATATATCTATGGCTTGTGGTTGGTCTCCTGTTGGTTTATATGGGCTATATGCTATAAATGGTGTCATTTTGTTATGAAATTCCTTAATATATGGTAATTATTGATATAATCATAACACAATAATTTCGGAGTTTCTATGAAAAAAATCAAGTTCCCTATCAATGGAAGAAAATATGAAGTAGAGTTAGATAATGATTTTGCTATATTTGTAAAGGAGCATCTATCAAATAATAATTTATCAGAAGAGAAAAATAATGATTCTGTCAAACTCCTAAATGCTTATCTCAAAGCTTTAAAAGAAAACTATGATATTCAAAAGGGATT
>JANTFF010000088.1 GCA_024763575.1 Sulfurovum sp. | reverse complement strand
GAGTATGCTCTACAAAATAACTTTTAATACTATCTTCTATAGTATCTAATTCGATACCATACTCTCGTCGTAAAATACTTAAAAAGCCTAACGCTTTAACACGATTGAGACCTTCAAAATTTAAATCTACTAATTTTTTTAAATTATTCTCTGATATATTAGTATTTTCACTAACAACATCTAATCCCTCACTTTTTATCAACTCATTTAAATTCATATCTCATCCTATCTATTAAAATTGCTGCTGCTACACTTACATTTAAAGAGTCAAACTCTCTTTTCATTTCTATAGAGATCATCTCATCTATTTTGGGTTTGACTCGTTTAGAGATACCCTCCCCCTCTGAACCTAAAACCAATACCTTTTTTTGTTTAAATTGACACTTATTTATAGAAGTTCCATCCATCGAAGCACCATAAAGTGTAAAACCAACCTGTTTTAATTCATTGAGTACATCTAACGCATTAGGGATAATCATAAAAGGCATATCCAACAAAGCCCCACTACTAGTTCTAACTACTGATGCTAGATTAAGAGATTTGACACCTGTAGCAATAACTCCATCTACCCCCAAAGCAAAGGCTGTACGGACGATAGCTCCAATATTTCCACTATCTGTGAGACCATCAAACAATAAAATAAAATCACTCTCTTTCATTGTTGCCAAATTAGATTGAGAAAACTCTTCTATCTCAATCAAAATACCTTGATGATTACCACCTTTTGCCATACTTTGAGCCCACTTATTCTCTAAAAATTTTATACGAGATTTGTATTGGTCATAAAGTTTTTGTGGTAAAATACCTTTTTTTGCTATATAAATCGTTTTTATCAATGCCTCATGCGACTCTAATGCATATAGACAGACCTGTTTTCCATAAATAATCATGAAAAAGATTTTATCAAAATAATGCTGTATTTTTTATGTTAATTAAAGATTAATTGGAGATAAGTTTTTGATACCACTCTTTGATGCTTTGGTCTGTGATTTTAGATAAAAGTTTAGCTTTAATTTTTGGGGGCATATCAAAAGCCAAAATATCTTCTAAATATAGTGCTTGTTCTTCACTTTTTTTAGCTCTAATCACTACTACCCACTCACCCTTTAAGTTAATAGTCTCAAATAGTCTTAAAATATCTTTTACAGTTCCTCTATAATAATGCTGAAATTTCTTAGTAAGCTCTTTTGCTAAAAATATCTCTCTATTTTCATCTATACTAGCTATCTCGTCTATCAACTTATCTATCCTATGAGGTGCTTCATACAAAATCATATTAGTATCACTATTCATAATTTTATGAAGCTCTGCACTTCTCTCACTCCCTTTATGAGGTAAAAATCCCCAAAAAGTAAATTTACCCTCTTCAAATCCACTACTAGCATAAGCAGTCACCACAGCACTAGCACCTGCTAAAACATCATATTCTATACTATTTTGTTGACAATACTCCACCAATATCTGCCCAGGGTCAGATATAACAGGCATACCTGCATCACTAACAAATACAACATTTTCACTATTTAATCGTTCTGATATTTCAAGTAATCTTGCTTTTCCATTATGTTCATGAAAAGATAAAAACTCTGCTTTTGGTATAATAAACTCAAATCTTTTAGCTAATATACTCAATAACCGTTTAGTCTCTCGTGTATCTTCACATAAAAATAGTGTAGCTTTTTCAAACTCTCGCAAAGCTCGAATAGTAATATCTTGGGGGTTTCCAATAGGAGTAGGGATAAATTTTAGCATTAGAGTAAAGTGGGTTTTAGAACCCACAATAGATTAAAGATTATATTTTTTCTTGAATTTGTCAATTCTACCAGCAGCATCAACAACTTTTTCAGAACCAGTAAAGAATGGGTGACACTCATTACAAATATCAATAGTCATTTTTTCTTTGTTACTTCTAATCTTAAACTTGTTTCCACAAGCACATGTTACTTCACAATCTTTATAATCAGGGTGAATACCTTTTCTCATTTTGTTACCTTTTGTAATAGTTTTTGGTGTCAGGCAACTAACCTGCTCTAGCCTTTTGCTCTTCCCAATAGATTGGGGTCGTTGCAACACTCTTTGGTGAGACAACAATTTTCGAGGCGAATTATATCGAAATAAGTTTAATGTATAATTACCTAAATCTAATGATGTCTCTCCAACAAAAACTCATTATTAAATGATTTTTTGTTAAATGAAATAATACCCACTAAAACCAAAGCATATATAAAAGTAGAGAGCAAAATTACCCTATTTTTTATTTAGATATATTCTATCAAGTTATCTTTCAACCGTTCCTAAATCAATTTCTCAAACGCTCTAATCTTCTCCTCTTTAATTTTATAATCTGGTAAATATCTATTAACCAATTGCCAAAAATCTTTAGAGTGATTGTGATGAACTATATGAGCCAATTCATGAACTACAACATACTCAATCAATGATGAAGATAGTTTGACTAAATGATAGTTAAAAGAGATACAGTTATCAGAACTACAACTTCCCCATCTCTTTTTGGAGTGTCTAAAACTTATATGATTGGGGGTTACATCTATAGTTTTAGCCCATTTTGTAGTTATTGGTATGATTTTCTCTATAGCTTTTTGTTTATAAAATCTTTCTATCGCTCTATCAAGTTCTACTCTTGTAAATTCAAGTGGTGTTGTGATGTGAAACTTGGAGTAGATGAAATTTATAGTGATAGTTTTGATTTTCTCATCTTTAATCATATTGACATAGTAGCTTCTACCCATATAAAAGAGTCTTGAACCTGTTGTTATATCACGATTAACACTAATGGATTGGAACATTTCAAGTTTCTTATTTATCCATGCCAATTTACTATTTACCATTTTCTCTATCTCGTGGGTAGAGGTTTTTTCATTTGTTTTGACCAATACACCATCTCTATCTACTTGGATATATGTATTTTTCATTTTTGCTTTTCGCAATATCCTAAACTCAATAGACTTCGTCCCATAAATAACACTAGGCATATTTTTTTACCAATATCATCACTATATCTTTGGAGAGTTTTCTATCCAAACCATGTTTTTTTAATATAGGTTTAATCATATTTCTCATCTCTTTTTGTGCATCACTTTGCACCAATATTGCCTTTTTGGAAAGCCAATCACCCAATACATCAAAAATCTCTAAAGTTACTTCAACATCTTGCATCAAATCATAAACCTCTAACTCTCTCTCATCTCTAAGCCCCAAACTCAAATGTCTGTTTTTGTGTCTGTTGATTATCTCTTCCATATCTCCAAAAAACTCTATAACTGCTTGTTTATGGTCTATCTTGGCATCAATTAATTTTTTCTCTAACAACTCAGAAAGCTCAACTGCTAATTGTGGATATGACTCCAAATTGGCTTTTATTATTGCTCTAGCTTTATCTAATGGATTATATTTTCCATTTTGCACTAACTCTTTAAACCTTTTATAATCAGTTATATCAATAGCCTCTTCTAATAGATACTCTATCCCATTAGCTTGTAGATGTTCATCTAAAATCATTTGAAGTTTTTTACTATCTTCACGAGTGATTTTCTCTTTTGGGTCTCTAACCATCATTTTTAGTTCATTGAATAGTTTGAAATCATAATCATATTTGAGAGCATAAGGGTCTGGCAAAACAATATTCATTGATTTATTGAAATCACTTAATAACTCTTTGAACTTATCTTTTATATCAATAGGCTCCAAATATTTTATAGCTTGAGTTATAAAATTATCTCTATCCTTTTCTCTATCTTTTCTAATTGATTTAAAATGGTTTACAAGTTTGGTATGTCTATTTTCCAGAGTAGTTTTTTCACTCTCAATATCCATCATAACATCACTTGGATTCAAATCTCCACTAAATATCTCCAAAGCCTGAACTAGATATTTAGTTATTCCTACGAAATCAACAACATATCCAGCCTCTTTACCTTTTCGTGTTCTATTTACTCTAGCTATTGCTTGAAGTAGATTATGCTCTTTTAGTACCTTGTCAATATATAGAGTTTGTACTATTGGTGCATCATAACCAGTTAGGAGCATATCACTTACAATTAGGAAAGCAGTATTATCAAACTGTTTTTTCCCTCCACGACTTATATCACTCTCATTACCAAATGGTAGTTTGAAATCTTCAATAGCTCGTTTAATATCTGCTTCACTTACAGCCAAATCATAAAACTCTTGTGGGTCTTTTTTGCTATCAAAACTCATTATAACTTTTGATTGGAAACTATTTTGACCAATATCAGATAACTTATCAAATGCTTTTTTGTAAGCTATAGCTTGGTATCTATTGTGACAAACTATCATAGCTTTGAAGCCATCTAAATAGCTCTTGTTTTTATAGTGTTCTACAATATTTTTTGCTATCTCTTCTACTCTTGCTTTTGCATTTTTATCAAGGGTTGTGGCTTTGGCTTTGAGTATTGCTTGTTTCTCTTTGCTCTCATCTCCAAACGACTTATTAAATTCATTATCAAGTAGCTCTTTTTCTATAAAAAACTTACTCAATCCCGTTTCATAAAAAATAGGAAGTGTATTGCCATCACGAACTGATTGTTTGATAGTATATTTATCAAAAAAACTTCAAGAAAACCCCGTTCTCTAAGACGGGGATGAATTGAAGAGTTTAATGTTTAATTAAGTTTTTTTTAGTTATAATATTC
>JANTFF010000087.1 GCA_024763575.1 Sulfurovum sp. | reverse complement strand
ATATAGAGTGTAGGTTCACTAAAAATTTTTGGGTTTTCCATCATAGTTATCCAACCAATTGGGTCATATAACATATCAAATTCAATCCCTAATTTATCTCGTAATTTTAACCAAATATTATAAGACTCTTCATAAAGCTTTCCAAAATGGTACTTTTTTTTGGGTTTAATAATAGTTGGGTATTTTAATGGATTTGACTCTAACATTTCAAATTGTAGCTTTAGATAAGCACTATCACCTACACATGGAACAGTATAAACTGTTGATTGATACCTACTATCTATCTCTAATAAAAATTTTTGTAAAAAAAGTGCTGTAGTTCCTGTACCTGATGGTAAAAATATATTGAGTCGTTTTATACTTTTTGCTTTTTGCCATAGTATTATCTCATGAGCCAACATTTTTATACCAACTTTGGATTGCTCTTGTCGCCCACCTTCTTCTACAAAAGCTGTATAGTTATTTTCTATATCTTCTCGTTTGGGTTTTGGTTGACCTATTATTAACCTCATACTATTTTCTATTGCATATTTATAATTTCCTATGGGATTGTCTTTTAGATAGTTAGGCAAATGGTCTATATAATACTCAAACTCCCACTTTTTTAATTTCGCTAAAACAGATAGAGAATACATAGCATTGGATTGGTTAGAACCATACGAGACTATTTTTGTAATATCAGGAAACTCTTGTGTAAGATAATAATAAAACTTTCTAGCCTTGTTTCCTGAAAAATTGGGATGTAGTAAATCATCTCTTTTGATATATATTTTTTGGTTTTGAAACACTTTTTCTTCTATAGGTGAGTTGCATATCGTATATTTATTAATATTCATAAGTAGATTATACTCCTAATTTTCTTTGGATTAAGTCCTATTGAGATATAATTTCGGGTTTTTTAACAAATTCTCATGTAGTTATTCCTTGAATGGTTGCATATACTATTATATGTTGAAGGCTACAGAGGCACAAACCTAAAGACTATGGTCTATAAAAAATTTTAATTATTTGCAAGGAGCAAAAATGGTAACAATGAAAGATTTACTAGAGTGTGGAGTACACTTTGGTCACCAAACAAGAAGATGGAATCCAAAAATGAAAAAGTTTATTTTTGGTGAGAGAAAAAACATCTATATTATAGATTTACAAAAAACACTTAGATATTTCAAATATACATATAATGTTGTAAAAAATGCAGCAGCAGAGGGTCAAACAGTAATCTTTGTAGGTACTAAAAAACAAGCTAGAAATGCTGTAAAAGAACATGCAGAGCGTTGTGGTATGCCGTATGTTTCAACTAGATGGTTAGGTGGAATGTTGACAAACTACCCTACAATGAAAAAATCTATCAGAAAACTAGAAATTATTGAACAGATGGAAGAGAATGGTCAACTTGAACTTTTGACTAAAAAAGAAGCATTGATGCTTACTAGAAAAAAAGAGAAATTAAGCTCATACCTAGAGGGTTTCAGATATATGAAAAAACTTCCAGATATGATGTTCGTAGTAGATGCAGTAAAAGAGCATATTGCAGTAAAAGAGGCTAGAAGAATGGGAATGAAAGTTGTAGCTCCATTAGATACAAACTGTGACCCTGATATGGTTGATTATCCAATTCCTGGTAATGATGATGCTATCCGTTCTATCAATCTTTTCTGTAAAGAGATGGCAGAAGCTATAATTGAGGGTCAAGCAGAACTAGCTGAAAAAGAGGGTAAAGAGGCTGAGAATGCACCTGCTGTTGATGCAGAATTAGCTGAAGCTATGATGGCAAATGCAGGGGAGAGCGTTACTGAAGAAGAAGTAAAAGAAGTTGTAGCTGAAGCAGTAGCAGAGGGTGAAAAAGAAGAAGCAAAAACTACAGAAGAGACAAAGGCGTAATTGATGGCAAAGTTTGGACCAAAAGATATTAAAAAACTAAGAGAGACTACCAATGCTGGTATGATGGATTGTAAAAAAGCATTAACAGAAGCTGATGGTGATTTTGATGGTGCTATTGCATGGCTTAGAGAAAAAGGATTAGGAGCAGCAGCTAAAAAAGCATCTAAAGTAGCAGCAGAGGGTGTTATCTCTGTAAAAGTTGGAGATGACAAAGCTGTAATTATTGAGATTAACTCTCAAACTGATTTCGTTGCTCAAAATGATGTATTTAAAGGTGTTGTAAATACAATTACCCAACACGCATTTAATAACAATTTAGCTAATGCAGATGCTATTAACAATTCAGAGATTGATGGTCAAGCATTTAGTGAGTATCTTTCACTTCAGATTGCTACTATTGGTGAAAACCTAGTAGTAAGAAGAGCTGGAATGATAAGCTCTGATGATGAAACTGTAGCTATCAATGGTTACCTACATGCAAACAGTAGAGTAGGTGTACTTCTTGGTGCAAAATGTGAAGATAAAGATACAGCTGATAAAGTAAGAGCTGAACTTAAAAATATAGCAATGCACGCAGCAGCTATGAGTCCTAAAACTCTATCTTATAAAGATTTTGATGCACAATTTGTAGCAGATGAGACCAATGGTAGAATTGAAAAAGTAAAAAAAGAGAATGAAGAGTTAACAAGACTTGGAAAATCTCTCAAAAATGTACCAGAGTTTGTAAGCAGACAACAACTTACAGATGAGATTATCGCAAAAGCCAAAGAGGCAATTGAAGCTGAATTAAAAGCAGAGGGTAAACCTGAAAAGATTTGGGATAGAATAGTTCCTGGTAAACTAGATAGATATATCTCTGATAATACTCTATTAGACCAAGAGTTAGCACTACTTGACCAAAAATATGTAATGGATGATAGTATGACAGTTGGTGAATATATCAACAAAGTATCTAAAGGAAAAGCAGAGATTACAGATTTTATCAGACTTGAGGTTGGTGAAGGAATTGAAGTAGCAGAGGAAGATTTTGCAGCAGAAGTTGCTAAACAGATGGCTTAATAAAAAAATATAGGCAACCAACTATTGGTTGCCACTCTACACAAGGATAACAATAGAAATGTCCAAAACTCTACTAAAAGCAACCAATATTTCACAAGCTTTTGATTATCAACTCTTCTCAGATATAAACTTAGAAGTCAAACAGAGAGAATCTATAGCTATTTTAGGGCGAAGTGGTTCAGGTAAATCAACACTCTTACATATATTTTCTACATTTATTCGACCTGATAGTGGTGAGGTTGAACTTTTTGACAAAAATATATATAACCTAGAAGAGGATGATATAGAAAAAATCAGACGATATGATTTAGGTATTATATTTCAAGCACACTATCTATTTAAAGGTATGACAGCTTTGGAAAATATAGAGATTGGAACTATATTATCAGGTGAAAAGATAGATGAGCAACTCCTAAAACGATTAGAGATAGATGAGACTATGCATCAAAAGATTGGTGACCTATCAGGTGGACAACAACAAAGAGTCTCTATAGCTAGAGTTTTGAGCAAAAGACCCCAAATAATTTTTGCAGATGAACCTACAGGAAATCTTGATAAAGAGACAGCCAAACTTGTGATGGATGTGATATTGGAGTATATCCAAGATAATGATGCTTCATTGATACTTGTAACCCATGATGATAGTATGGCTATGATGTGTGATAGGCGTTATAGATTGGAAAATAGGGAATTGAGTAAATTCTAAATCCAAATATTATCAATCAATCGAGTATCTCCCACACGACAAGCTACTAATATAATAGTATTTCCTATTATTACATTACTTATTTGTTTAAATTCTCTATTAACAATAGCGATATACTCTATCTCCACTTCTCTTAATACTTCTTGCATCTCTTGGATAATTGTATCACTATCTAACTTGTTTTGCATTACTAGTTTAGAGGCACATTTAAGTGAACGAGATAGTGATAGTGCTTTGGTTCTCTCTTCTTTAGATAGATATACATTTCTACTACTTAATGCTAGTCCGTTACTATCTCGAACTATATCACATGGAATTATCTCTACATTCAAAAAGTAGTTTTTGACCATTTGAGTAATAAGAGATAACTGTTGAGCATCTTTTTTACCAAAATAGGCTCTAAGTTTGGATGGTCGGTTGTATGAGACTATATTTAGAAGTTTCATCACAATCTGTAATACACCATCAAAATGTCCTGCTCTTTTACTCCCTTCTAATATAAATCCCCTAATAGCAGGTGCTGTAATATTTAGTTCATCTTTTTCATACATCATATCAATAGATGGCATAAAGAGTATATCTACACCTGCTAATTGACATATCTTTTTATCTGCTTCATCTTTTCTTGGGTATTTGTCTAGGTCTTCACCTTCCAAAAATTGAGTAGGATTTACAAATATAGAGACTATGACTTTATCATTTTCTGTTCTAGCTTTTTGGATAAGGCTTAAATGCCCCTCATGTAATGCACCCATTGTAGGAACAAACCCAATAGATGATTTGAAATTTTTGGTTGCTTGTTGTAACTCTTTGATACTATTTACTATAATCATAATCTTATATGCCTATTTTTTTGCTATTATATTCAATATTTTATGAGAAATAAATTTATAAGATAAAATTACTCTTTTTTATGTTATAAGTTAAAAAGATAAATAATAAAGGTAAGCTGATGGAAGAGCTATTAATTGCATTAGAACGGGATAATCTTGTCAAAATAAAATCACTTTGTAAAAAGGGAATAGATTTAAAAGAACCAAT
>JANTFF010000086.1 GCA_024763575.1 Sulfurovum sp. | reverse complement strand
TCTAAATTAGAATTAAACTCAAAAGCCTTTCGTGTTCAGACTCATTGGAGTTTGCTAGTTAGGAAGCCTCTAGCTCTTTAGCTAGAGGTAGTTCACAAAATATTAGTGTAAAAAGTGTCTAACTGTAGTAAAATAGAGCGATATTCCATGCTCATTAGCAGCCTCTATTACCTCATCATCACGAATACTTCCACCCGGTTCTATAATAGCTTTTACTCCTGCTTTGGCTGCTGCATCTATACTATCTCTAAATGGGAAAAATGCCTCACTAGCCATTGATGCACCACTTACATCAAGTCCCATCTCTTTTGCTTTTTTCAATGCACACTGTGCAGCATCAACTCTACTAGTCATTCCCATACCAACAGCTACCATTGCACTATCTTTTACATATACTACACAGTTTGATTTAGTAAGTCCTGCTACTTTCCAAGCAATTTCTAAATCTTTTTTCTCTTGCTCTGAAGCTGACAATTTAGATTTTTTATGCGCATTTAGTACCTCATTATCACAAATACAATCAGAGTTTTGATATACAAATCCACCATCTATATGTTTAAAATCATGAGTATCTTTTGCCATAACTAATTTTGGATTACCTTGAGCAAACAGTTTAATTCGTTTTTTCTTAGAGAATACCTCTACTGCTTCAGGTTCAAAATCTCCTGCAATTATTACTTCTAAGAAAATTTCATTCATCTTCATAGCTAACTCTTTTGTTACAATACCATTAACAGCTACTACACCACCAAAAGCTGATACAGGGTCACATTTTAGAGCCTCTACATAAGAGTTTAATAGTGTATCTTTGATAGCAAATCCACAAGGATTACCATGTTTGACTATACATACAGCATTCTCATCACCAAAACTAGATGCTATTTTCAAAGCTCCATTGACATCTGTTAGATTATTAAAACTAGCTTCACCTTTAAGTTGTTTGAAGTTATTACTAAAATGGTTATCAAACTCATACAATGCACCATCTTGATGAGGATTTTCGCCATATCTAGTTTGGAAAACTTTTTTACCTGATATAAACTGATACTCTCCAAAACCGTTATTAAATCTCTTGTTCATATAGTTTGCTATCATAGCATCATAACTAGCAGTATGTTCAAAAGCTTTTATCATTAGATTTCGTCTAAACTCCAAACTATCTATTTGATTTTCTAATGCTTCTAATACTATACTATAATCATTAGTATCTGTAACTATAAGTACATCATTAAAGTTTTTGGCAGCCGAACGCACCATAGTTGGTCCACCAATATCTATATTTTCGATAATTTCATCAAAATCATCTGTTCTATCTATAGTCTCTTTGAATGGGTATAGATTTACACAAACTAAATCTATTCCTTCAACTCCTAACTCTTTGGCTTGTGCAACATGACCCTCATCACCTCTTTTGTGCAAAATCCCACCATGAACAAAAGGGTTTAAAGTTTTAACTCGCCCTTCAAAACACTCTGGAAATTTAGTTACCTCATCAATCTCAATAACTTTAACACCAGCTTCATTTAACTTCTTATAAGTTCCACCTGTTGAGATAATATCCCAACCTAGTTTTTCTAATCCTTGTGCGAACTCTATAATTCCATTTTTGTCACTTACACTAAGTAATGCTCTCATATACTAACCTTAAAATAAATTTTGGAATTATAGCAAAAATCAGCTATGAATAATAAACTCATAAGCATGAGTTGCTCTTTTATCAAGGGGTGGAAGTTCCATATAGTTAAAAGAGTAGATATTCTCCAAATAGTGATGTGGGTCATTTGGTGCTAAAAATTCTAAACCTTCAAACTCTATCTTTTGAAGTGGAAAAACCTTATCATAATCAAACCAAGCAGATACATCAGGCATCTGCCCACCATAGATTACTTTTTCACCATTTTCTAAGTGCATTAACTCTAATGCTTCTTGTAATTTATGTCTAACTTTTGGTTTATCTATGCCATCTGGAGTATGCAAACTTTTGGCACTTGTTGCACGGATTAGTTTGAATATATCATTATAGAACTCTTTGTGAAAATCACTATTTTCAATTCTTAGCATAGGGAATATATCTACAAATACCCCTTGATGATACTCTACCTCTCTATCTATCTCATGAAACTCAACTATTTTTGCTCTATTTGAACGAAGTTTTATATAATCAAATGGGAATTTACTGTCTGTTTTACTAGTTTGAAAAAATATATCACCAGATAGTTCATTTTGGGCTATATCTATAAACTTATTATAATCTTCTAGTGGCATAGATAGGTCAATATCATCATCCCAAGGGATAAATCCCTTGTGACGAACAGCACCCAAAAGTGTACCACTATCTAGCCAATATTTTAGATTATGTTTTTGAGATATTTTATCAAACTCAACTAACATATCTAACATAATTAGTTGAGCTTCTCTTAGAGTTTTTGGGTCTATATTTGCCACTATTTTCTCTTTATACTATAATAGTCATACATTGCATTTATAAGAACATCTACATAAGCTTTAGTCATCTCACCCATGTGTGAGACTCTAAATATTAGCTCCCTCTCTGCCCCACCATTTGGACATACCATTACTTTATATCCATCTTCTAAATCATTTACTATATCCATAGCATTTTTGCCATCTGTTGGTGTTAGTGTAGTCATCGCATTTGGCATATATGGGGTATAGAATTTTAGAGGTAAATCTTGGATATTCGCTCTAAAATACTCAGCTATATCTTTGGCTCTTTGGATACTCTGCCCTACTCCACCTCTTCTCTCTATTTGTGCTAATCTAGCTTCTAGTTGTAACATAATAGTTACAGCAGGAGTATATGGAGTCTGCCCCCTCTCTCCATTTCTTAGATAATCTGTGAAATTGAAGTATAGATTATTTATATCTTGAACTCTATTAATTGCTGATGGAGCTAAAATTACCATAGTAAGACCTGGTGGCAAGGCTAAACCTTTTTGGCTACTAGCAATTACAACATCTATATTTTGAGCAGACATATCTATTGGGTCAGTTACTAACATACTAATTGCATCTACTATAAAAAATAGATTATGCTTTTTGGCATATGCACCCATTGCATCTAAATCATAAAGGTGTCCTACACTTGTCTCATGAGCATTAACTATTAGTGTTGAATAATCCTCTTTTGGAGCTAACTCTTCTATATCATGTAGATTTGTATTTTTGACTTTAAAGTCAGTATGTGGAATATTATGAGTTGCACAAATATCAACAAATCTACCTCCAAATCCACCACCATGTACTACCAAAGCGTTATCATCTTTGGTTAATAGGTTCATAACAGAGGACTCCATACCTGCTGTACCTGATGCTGTCAAAAATATAACTCTACTACCCTCTGGGGCATTAACCATTTTTAGCAGACCTTTTTCACAATTGAATGTAACCTCTGAAAACTTATCATTTCTAAAATATGGTGTCTGTTTTGCTCCAACTTCTAAAATCTCATCAGACATCTTAACAGGACCTGGGGTAAAGATATAATAATCTTCATATATCATAAACTACTTCTCCTTCTTTTTTGTTTTTTTACTATTTTCTTTAAACTCATTATAATCTAATATTATTCTACTAATAGATACCATATCAGAGGGACTTAACATTTTTGAAGTTCTTTTACCTCTTTGAATAAGTGATGCAAACTCTGCAATCATATATCTAAGTCCACACCCCTCAAACTCATAACTAAATTTATAACTTTTATGAGTATCTTCAAATCTAAAATAGAACTCTTTGGTTAACCACCAAGGAGCAGGAATATATACATAACCTTTAGTTCCTGATATTACTGCATCACCTTCAGATTTTATTCCAGTTGCTACTCTAGCTAAACCTACTGCACTATTTTTGTGAGTTGTAACAATCAAGTTACTAATATCATAATTTTTTTCTGTTTGGTCAAAAAATGTTATACTCTTTTTTTTACCTAAAACTTTATGAATTAACAGAGATGGATAACCTGATAATATATTAGTAGCTCCTTGTTCCATAAAACTATCAGGATAATCTTTTTCTCTATATAGAGATGTTCTTGTAGCTCGAACCTCTCTTATATCTCCAATATCACCTTTTTCTATCTCTTTTAACAACTGATTAAAAGCAGGTAAAAAGGCTGTTTTGAGAGCTGAAAGAAGTAAAACTTTGTTCTTTTTTGCTAGAGATAATAACTCTTTTAACTCTTTTTTATCTAAAGCAATAGGATTTTCACACAAAACATGTTTACCTGCTTCTATTGCCTTTTTAATAAAAGTATAATGCTTTTTCAATGCTGTATCTATGTAAACAGCTTGAATAGATGTATCTAAAAAATCATCATAATTATCATGTCCATATTTGATAATAGAACTATCTTTTGTGAACTTTTTGAGTGCTAAAAAATCCTCTGCATAAATTCGATTTATTTTGATATTTGAGACAAACTGTGCTTCATCAATAAATGATTGTGTGTCTCTCCCTAATCCAACAATCCCCATTTTTATCAAATCAAAGTTTTCTCTTCTAAGCTTGGTACTTGATATTCCCTCGGTTCTTGGTAAATATTCAACATGCGTAAACTCATTTAGATAATCAAATGCACCCACCCAATCATCTCCAATAGCAAATATATCAACATCATATTTCACCATATCTTGGGCTTTTTGTTTTTTGTGTTTTTCGACTATAACTTTATCCACAAAATCTAACGCTT
>JANTFF010000085.1 GCA_024763575.1 Sulfurovum sp. | reverse complement strand
GACATCGGATTAAACCTTTTCTCATCGAAACCTCATATATTTTTATATATTCATCCCAAAGGTCACTAAAAGTAATCCGTTTAAAAATAAAAATATCTAATAAGATAACTATAATCAAAGACCAAAAAGCAACTCCTAGTTCAAGTTGTGCATAATCAAAAAGTTTAACCATAGCAACCAAAAGTGAGATAAAAAATATATCTATCATACTCCAAGGCAATATTTTGGCAATTAATATCATTAATCTTTTAACCAAATATCCTGATTTTTTCAATTTCATAAGAGTCAATATTAATATTATAGAGATAATAATAACCAAAGGAAATATAAAGATTAGGAAACTAAGCATAACTCCAACTATATAATATTCATTATCAAATATAACCATAATTAAAGATGGCAAATCAAGCTCTTGATAAATGCCATTGATATTTATATTGATAATAGAGAAAGAAAAGCCTATAATCAGAGATATTAATGTTACCCAACTTAGAGCCAAACTATTCTCTATTAGATTTTGATGGTCTCTATATAGTAGAGTATTACACTGTTGACAGATAGCTTTTGTACCTTTGTGTAGTTTGATTTTTCTATGTAAGGTATGACACTTTTTGCATATTATAAACTTATCTAACTCATTTTTACTCATAGATATATTATAATAGTTTCTGCTTTAATCTATCTAATCTATTATTCGATTTGTCTATAGTTGTCTCTTTTATATCTCCTCTTATTACCATTCGTTTAATAGTATCAACTAATTTTTTAGTACTTACCATACTTTTTACAGAGAGTTGATTTCCAAAAAGCAATAAATCATCACCTGCATTTATAGCTAACTTCAAAGTATTTTTGAGACCATATCTATGTGCAATTGCACCCATTTGTAAATCATCAGTAATTACTACTCCATCAAATCCTAATTGATTACGCAATATACCATTAACTGTTTTATAAGAGAGTGTTGCTGGATATTTTGCATCTAGTTTTTGATTAAAAACATGAGCTACCATTACGGTATCTAATACACCTTGCTGGGTTAATATTCTATATGGTTCTAACTCTTTTTGCTTCCATAATCTAGTTACATCTACAAAACCTTTATGAGTATCACCTAGTGATGAACCGTGTCCTGGGAAATGTTTAACAGAAGTCAATACTCCATTTTCATGCATTGCATTTATAAAAATATTGGAATAGTGTGCTACTGCATTAGGATTTGAACCAAATGAACGACCTAATTTATATATAACTCTATTTTTCTTATTTATAGCAAGGTCAACAACAGGAGCTAAATCATAATTTATCCCTACACTATTAAGCTCCATACCCATATCTAAATATATATTTCTAACTTGATTATCACTAAATCTTTTTATATCTTTGGCTTTTGGGAAATTGCCTTGAAAGCCATATTTACTTTTGAGTCGTTGTACTCGCCCACCCTCTTGGTCAACGGATATTAGTAATTTACCGTCCACACTACAGTTTTGTAATTGTGTTGTGAGGTTTGCTAATTGAGTTCTATTTGATATATTTTTAGGCTCTTTATGGTTGACAGGATTGTAATCAAATAGTATTACTCCTCCTAAATGATAATTGCGAATATCTCTACATATTTGGCTATTTGGATAAGCTGTTGTACCCATAAATCCGACCATAAGCATAGAACCTATTTTTTGTTCTAATGTTTTTTCTGTTTTTACTACTTCTTGATTTATTGATTGTTCACTAGCACTACAACTATTAAACATCAATAAAAGACCTATTATAATACTTTTTTTCATTTATTTTCTCTTTCATATTCAGATTCAAGCGATTATACCAAATTAATTGGGTATAATTCGTAAAATTTCTGCAAGAGTATATCAAATCTCTTATTTTTAGGGATTATTAGTAATCTCCCTACCACTTAAGCATAACAAGAATTCACCTTATTGAGTGACTATTTGGTATCATATGCAAAAATTGGGTATCAAAAATACCCTACAAATTTAACTACAAAGAAGTAATAACAAAATGACATTTAAAGAATTTAATTTCAAAGATACACTAAACCAAGCTATTAATGATGCAGGGTTCACAGAACCTAGTCCTGTTCAAAAAGACTCTATTCCTATTATATTAGAGGGTCTCGATATGATTGGTCAAGCACAAACAGGTACAGGTAAGACAGCTGCTTTTGGTCTGCCTATTATTCAGATGATGGATGGAAAAAGTAAAGTTGAAGCATTAGTTATTGTACCAACTCGTGAGTTAGCAATGCAAGTTAGTGATGAGCTTTTCCGTTTTGGTAAAACAGCAGGTCTAAAAACTGCTACAGTATATGGTGGAACATCATACAATAGACAGATAGATAGAATAGAACAGGCAAATATTATTGTAGCCACGCCTGGAAGACTGCAAGATTTACTTAAATCAAAAAAAATAGATATAAAACCAAAATTTGTAGTGCTAGATGAAGCTGATGAGATGTTAGATATGGGATTTTTGGATGAGATTAAAAACATTTTCACCTATTTACCAAAAGATAGACAGACTCTAATGTTCTCAGCTACCATGCCAAAACAGATTAAACTTTTAGCCCAACAGATTTTAAATAATCCAAAATCTGTAACTATTACCAAAAGTGAAAGAACCAATACAGATATTGCACAAAAGTTTTATGTAGTTGCTGATTATGAGAGAGATGATGCACTTTTAAGACTGATTGATTATAAAAATCCTAGTAAATGTATTATATTTTGTAGAATGAAAAAAGAGGTTGATAGATTATCATCTTATATGACTTCACAAGGATTTAAAGTAGCTGCACTTCATGGAGATATGGAGCAAAAACAGAGAGAGCATACTATCCGTTCATTTAAACAAGGTCTTGTAGAGATTTTTATCGCTACAGATGTAGCTGCTAGAGGACTAGATGTAAATGATGTATCTCATGTATTTAACTATCATATACCGTTTGATAGTGAGAGTTATGTTCATAGAATTGGACGAACAGGACGAGCAGGAAACAAAGGTGAGGCTATTACACTAGTATCTCCTAATGAGCTTAGAACTATCAAAAGAATAGAAAAAGATGTTGGAACAACTATGGTTAGCAAAGTTATTCCAACTCGACAAGAGGTTCAAAGTAAAAAAGATAGTGATTTACTTAATAAAATTATACAAACAGAAGTAACACCATCAGCTATTGATATGGTCAAAACACTTCAACATGATATTGATATAGTAACTATTGCACATCTTTTAGCAGCTATTGTAAAAAAAGAGGTAGATGTAAAAGGTAAAGATATTATAGGTTTAGGACAAGAAGAGATAGAAAAACTAATCCAAAGAGCAAAAAACCAACGAGGTGGTGATAGTAGAAATAGCCGTGGACGAGGTAGAAATCGTGGACGAGGTGGAAATCGTAGAAGAGATGGACATAGAAATAATAGAAGAGGTGGAAGAGATAATCGAAATAGAGATAGAAGTTAATATGAATACACAATAAATACATTATTTATTTGGTATAATATCTTGGTCATTATACCAAATTAAAATTTTAAGGAAAAAATATGAAAAAAATTATATTTACCATACTATTAACACTAATAACGACACTCAATGCAGAGACTGCTACAAACCCTCATTTTACAATTACAGATACAACAAATAGTGCTATTAATATAACCGATTTGAAACAAGGTCTCCTTTTTAATGAATATAAAGGCAAAGCTGTACTTTTGATAATGTTTGGACACAATTGTCCTCCATGTAGAGAAGAGATGCCTGAATTAATTGAACTATTTAAGAAAAATAAAGATAGATTGGCTATTGTTGCTATTGAAGTTCAAGGATATAAAACAGCTCAATTAGCACAATTCAAAAAATCAGAAGGCATTAACTATACACTTATTTCAGGAGAAGATAATCAAAAGTTTGTTCAACATATCTTTACAAGAGCTGGATGGCAAGGTCAAATTCCATTTCTAATTGCTATAGATAAAAATGGAGAAGTAAAAGATATAAGAGCTGGTTTACTTGGAAAAGAGACACTTGAAGGATTTGTTGATAGTTTAAATAGATAAAATTTAAAGGAGAAGATAGATGAATAAAAAAAGGATAATATCAGCTATTTTGTTGTCAATAACAATGTTACTAAATACAGGGTGTATTCAAAGATTTTTTGTAGATGAAAAACCACCACCTATTACAATACAACCCCAAGAGGTTAAGATAAAAGTACCTAAAAAGCAATTGAGTAGTCCTAATATAGTAGGGTGCGAAAATGAAATAACTATAGAAAAAAATAGTTGTAATAGAGGAAAAATATCTAAAAATGAGTTAAAAAAAGCTCCTAAATTTGGAGAGCAACATATACTACAGAGCATTAGAGGAAAAACCATTAGTATTATTGAACGAAAAAATGGATTTATATTTCCTCAATATAAAAACAAAGTAATTATATTGGAGATATTCGGAAAAGATTGTCCACACTGTATCAAAGAGATACCTGTTATAAGAAATATTAGAAATAGATATAGAGGTAAATTAGAAGTTATCGCTATACAAGCACAAGATAGAATGAGTAGATATGAAGCGAGAGACTATATTAATAAACATAAAATCAGATACCCAATTTTGGAGGGTGATGATGCTACAAACTTATTATATTTTATCCAAGCGACTTATGGTTGGATGGGGATATTACCTTATACACTTGTAGTCAAAAATGGGGTTACTCAACTTTCATATTCAGGAGAAACAGACTATCAAGAGT
>JANTFF010000084.1 GCA_024763575.1 Sulfurovum sp. | reverse complement strand
TTCAGAAATAGATAAGTGTGAGCGTTTGGCTATATAGTCTATCTCTATAGCAGAGAAACCGTGAATTGTAACTTCGGGATATTTATTGTGAATATGCTCTACTAAATCTTCATACCACTCAATCTCTAATTTGGGGTGAACTCCACCTTGAAATAGTATCTGTGTACCACCAATAGCAACCAATTCATCTATCTTTTCATCTATCTCATCAAATTTCAAGATATAAGCATCTTCTTTTTTCTCATGAGTGTAAAATGCACAAAACTTACAATCTACCCAACATATATTGGTGTAGTTTATATTTCTATCTACTACAAATGTAGTTACACCTTTTGGGTGTAGCTCTTTTTTACGAGCATAAGCCATTTTCCCTAAAGTTTTTAGGTCTGCTTTTTCTATTAGCTCTATAGCCTCATCTATACTCATTCTTCTGTTTTGCAAGGCACTCATTTCTATCCTTAGTTATCTTTTACTTCTTCTTTGCCAACTGAATCTAAAACAGCATTGATAAACCTTGGTGATTTATTATCAGCCAATGCTTTAGCCAATTCTATAGCTTCATTGATAATAATCCGTTTATCCACACCTTCTATCATAATCTCATAAGTAGCCAATCTCAAAATTGCTTTTTCTACTCTACCAATAGAGTTATAGTCCCAATCTTTTAGATATTTTTGTATCTCTGTATCTATGAGTTCCAAATTTTGTATAGTTCCATCAAAAAGATTATGCGAAAAAATTCTCTGTTTATTACGAATTTTATCTGCTTCTAATATCTCATCTGAAAACTTAGAGATATTTTCATTACCCAAATCATACGCATACAAAAGTCCAACAACTGCTGTTCTAGCTTGATGTCTAGTTGCCATTTTCTATCTCATTATATAGATTAATAATCTCAATTAGACTAACCATAGCTTCAGCACCTTTGTTTCCTGCTTTTGTTCCTGCTCTTTCAATTGCTTGTTCTATACTATCAACTGTCAAAATACCAAAAGTCACAGGTTTGCCATATTTTAGTGCCATATTTGCCACACCTTTTGTAGCTTCTGCTGATACATAATCAAAATGTGGTGTAGCCCCACGAATTACTGCACCTACACAACATACAGCATCATATTTACCACTAGCCAATGCTCTATCTAACGCAAATGGAATTTCAAATGCACCTGGGACTAAGATAAGGTCTAAATCTTTATCATCTCCACCATGTCTAGCATAAGCATCTTTTGCACCCTCTACCAATCTATCAGTTATAAAGTGATTAAATCTAGCATTTATAATTGCTACTTTTTTACTCTTGTCAACGCTTAAATTACCTTCTACTATATTCATTTTTATCCTTTGTTTTTTATTCTACAATAGCTCTAATAGCATCTATCTGCTCTATTAAACCATTTAGTTTATCTAATTTTATCATATTAGCCCCATCACTTAGAGCAATACTTGGGTCAAAATGTGTCTCAAAAAAGAACCCATCTACACCCACCGCACTAGCACCTCTAGCCAAATATGGAACTAAAGAGCTATCACCACCACTTACACTGCTACCACTTGCAGGTTGTTGCACAGAGTGAGTTGCATCAAAAATTACGGGTGCAAACTCTCTCATCTGTTTAAGCCCTCTCATATCTACAACCAAATTACCATAACCAAATGTACTACCTCTTTCGGTTAGCCATACATTATATTTTTTAGCATTATCATAACTCACACCTCCATCAAATCCTCTAGTTTTCAAAATCTTGGCTACAGAGTGTTCCATAGCTTGGGGAGCTAGAAACTGACCCTTTTTGATATTAACTATAGCATCTGTTTTGGCACTAGCTACCAATAAATCAGTTTGACGGCATAAAAAAGCAGGAATTTGTAATACATCTACCACCTCTGCTACAGCTTTTGGTTGAGTATAATCATGAACATCTGTTAAGAGTTTATATCCAAACTGTTCTTTGACCTCTTGGAGAAGTTTTAAACCCTCATCGAGTCCAGGCCCACGAAATGAGTCAAGGCTTGTTCGATTTGCTTTATCAAAACTAGCTTTGAAATAAAAATCTTTGGTACAATCTTCATGATATGTCATAAGTGACTCTGCAATTTTCATAACAGTATCACGACTCTCTAAGACACAAGGTCCTGCAATAAGTATCATTTTTTATCCTTGGATAGAGCTACCCAATAGCCCTAAAGTAATGAGGAGGATTATACCAAAATATATTAAGAGTTTGGCTATTAAAAAGGATAAACAAATTAAAGCAACAATTACCTACACAATGCTAAAATACCACCCATGAGAATAGATTTACACAACCACACAACCAAATGTAACCACGCTACAGGAACAATAGATGAATATATCCAAAGAGCTATAGAGCTAGGAGTTGATATTTATGGTTTTTCAGAACATGCACCTATGAATTTTGACCCATATTATCGTCTAAGTTTTGAAGATATGAGCTGTTATGAACAAGATATACTTACATATAAACAGATATACAAAGATGATATAGAGATACTTTTAGGATATGAAGTTGATTATCTAAAAGGGTATATAGATAGTAGAGTTATAGAAAATAGAAGTGTGGATTATCTAATAGGTTCAGTACATTTTTTGGATAAATGGGGATTTGATAATCCTGAATTTATCGGTGAGTACAAAAATAGAGATATAGATGATATATGGCAAGAGTATTTTGATGCTATAGAGGATATGGCAAAAACAGGCTATTTTGATATAGTTGGACACCTAGATTTGATTAAAGTTTTTAAATATCTACCACAAAAAGATATTAGAGTGATTGCACAAAATGCTCTAAAAGCTATCAAGAAATCTAATATGGTTATAGAACTCAATAGTGCAGGTCTTAGAAAGCCAATTAAAGAGCTTTATCCATCAAAAGAGTTATTGGAAGTGGTGTATGAACTTGATATACCTATAACATTCTCTTCTGATGCCCATTCTGTTGAACAAGTAGGGTTTGGATATAAGGAAGTGATAGAGATAGCTAAATCAATTGGATACACCAAAGCTGTTACTTTTGAACAACGAGAGAAACAATTGGTTAATTTTTAGGCATAAAAGACTATATTTTTAAAAAAAATTGCGATACAATCATCTTAACTTAAAACTTTAGGAGACAACTAATGGGTAAATTCGTAAATAATGTAGAAGAATTTTATAAATTCTGTGAAGAGAATGAAGTAGAGTATGTAGATTTTAGATTTACAGATATTAAGGGTATGTGGCACCATATCTCATATAGAATGAGTGCAGTTGAAGCGAGTATGTTAGAGAGTGGTTTACCATTTGATGGTTCATCTATTGAAGCTTGGCAACCAATTGAAAAATCAGATATGCTTCTAAAGCCTGATGTTCCAACTGCTTTTCTTGACCCATTTACTGCTGATAGTACTATTATCGTTATTTGTGATGTTTATGATATTTATGAGAATGAACTTTATGCTAAATGTCCAAGAAGTATTGCTAAAAAAACATTAAAATATATGGAAGAAGCAGGAATTGGTGATGAGGCATTCTTTGGTCCTGAAAATGAGTTCTTTATCTTTGATGATGTAAAAATTTGGGCTGGAGTTAATCAATCTGGATACAGAGTAGATAGTGAAGAGGGAGAGTGGAACCGTGCTACTGATTATGGTGAAGTAGGAAACATGGGTCACAGAGGTGGTCTCAAAGGTGGATATTTCCCTGTAATGCCAATAGATACGATGGTTGACCTTAGAGCTGAAATGATGCAAGTACTCGAAGATGTAGGTTTAACGGTTATGTTAGGACACCATGAAGTTGCACAAGCACAAGGTGAAATTGGTATCAAATATGATGGTCTTATCGAAGCAGCTGATAATGTTCAAAAATATAAATATGTAGTTAAAATGGTAGCACATCTAAATGGTAAAACTGCTACATTTATGCCAAAACCTCTATTTGGAGACAATGGTAATGGTATGCATGTACACCAATCAATTTGGAAAAATGGTAAAAACCTCTTCTACAAAGAGGGAGCTTATGCAAATCTTAGTGATACAGCGCTTCACTATCTTGGTGGTATCTTCAAACATGCTGCTGCTGTTGCTGCATTTACAAACCCAAGTACAAACTCATACAAAAGATTGGTTCCAGGATTTGAAGCTCCTTCAATTTTAACATACTCTAGTCAAAACAGAAGTGCTGCTTGTAGAATTCCTTATGGTGCTGGTGAGATGGCAACTAGAATTGAGACCAGATTTCCAGATAGTACTGCTTGTCCTTATCTATGTTTTGCAGTATTGATGTTAGCAGGTCTTGATGGAATTAAAAATCAAGATGTTCCAGTAGGACCTATGGATATTGACCTATTTGAATTGAGCCTTAATGAGATTAGAGAGAAAAAAATCCCACAAATGCCTCATACACTAAGAGAAGCATTAGAGGGTCTTATTGCTGATAATGAGTTCTTGAAACCTGTTATGACAGCAGATTTTATTGATACTTATCAACACTATATGTTTGAGAGACAAGTTTGGCCAGATGAGTCAAGACCAACTGCGTTTGAGTTTAAATCTACTTACTCTTGTTAATCTAATGAATGAGGATTTTTTCCTCATTCATCTACTTCTCTAAACTTCCAAATAACTTTTTATACTATAATTTCATATTAAATCTCTTTATGGATATTACCAATGGATAACAAACAACTGTTAATTTTAGAAACTATTATTACTACACCTTTATTGCTTTTTATATTTATATATCCAAATCATATATCATATATATATATGACTATACCTATTATTTTAGCTATATTTTTAGGATTAAAC
>JANTFF010000083.1 GCA_024763575.1 Sulfurovum sp. | reverse complement strand
AGACCAAGTTCAAAACTCAATATGGTGGAATGTTCAATCTTGGGCTAAACTATTTGGGTGATAGTATGGTTAAATATACCTATTTTATGATAGATGATATAACAGATACAAGCACTTTTGCTAATATTAATTATAGTGGAGAAGATGAAGATAGAGATAAGAGTTATTTTGAGTATGTTGATAAAAAACTTGATACTCATCAGTTGACAGGTCAAAACTTTGTTCATTTCAAAAAAGGCAAAGATGGTTATTTTGATGATTTGAAGATTGATTGGGGAATAGAACATGCAACTGCAACTAGAGATGAACCTGGTACGGTAGAGACAAACTATCTACATCAAACTAGTGGAGTTAATTGGGATCAAAAAAACTGGTACTACTACTTTATGCTAGATGATAAAGTAGATAACTATAAAGTTGATTTTACTTTACCTTATAAATATAATGGTAGAGATAACTATACTAAAATGGGTGCATTTGTTTATAAAAAGAGTAGAGATTTTGATAGTCGTCGTTTTAAACTTAGCGACAAAGCCTCTTCTGGAACAGGTATTGATTTGAGTCAAGATATGAACTATATCTACTCTCATGCAACTGATGGAGATTTGGAGTTTGAGAGTGCTTATAGAGCATCCGATTCATATTCTGCTTCTCAAGATGTAAATGCCTTTTATCTACAACAGTTGGTATCTGTAACACCTGATTTTGATATGGTAGCGTCTGCTAGATATGAGAGTTCTAAACAGGGGTTAACAGATGCTCAGACAGGAAAGCCATATGACCCATTAAAAACTAATGATGTTTTACCAGGGCTTAGTATGACTTATCGTTTTGCAGATGACAAGATGCAACTTCGTTCATCACTTGCAAAAACACTTACTCGTCCTGACTTTAGGGAGTTTAGTCCAAATAGATACAAAGACCCAATTACAGAAAATATCGTATTTGGTAATCCTGATTTAAAAGCAACGGCTATTACTCATGCAGATATTAAATATGAGTGGTATCCATCTTCAGATGAGATGTTCTCTTTTGCTGTATTTACTAAATCATTTGAAAACCCAATTGAGACAGTTGTAAGAAAAAATGATGCACAAGGTAATGAGATGGAGCAGTCTTATACCAATGCAAAATCGGCTTCAAGTTATGGTATAGAGTTAGACCTTAGAAAACGGTTTGGTTTCTTGGGTGATGGTTGGGAGAATATGTTATTTGCAACCAACTTTGCATGGATTAATTCCAAAGTAAAAATTGATAGAAATTCATACCCATACTTTACAGAACGACTAACTACTACCGATAGAGCAATGCAAGGACAATCTCCTTATGTCATGAACTACACTTTAGGATATGATAATCCTGAAACAGGAGATAGTGCTTATCTACTATATAATGAGATAGGAAAAAATATCGCATCTTTGGGAACTGATAACAACAAAGATATTTACCAACAGCCATTTAAAAAATTAGATTTATCAACTAAATGGAAACTAAGTGATGATGATGACAAACTACAATATTTTATTGGATTTAAAGCTGAAAATATTTTAGATAGTACCATGAAATTTACACAAGGAGATTTGACTACCCAAAGCTTTAAACCTGGTAGGTCATTCTCTATTAAATTGGATATAAAGTATTAGATATGAAAACTATAGCAACAGTTAAAATAGTTGGAGAAGATGAAAGTTTATCAAAATTAAAAGAGCTTCATCTGCTCCCCAATGGATTTGATATTTTATCTTCTACATCTCTAAGAGATGTAGAAAAATCTCTACCTCAATCTAATCTTGTGATTGTAAATAGTGGAAATATGGATATAGACGGATTGGATTTTGTTGATTTTATACAACGAAAAAATAATAATATACCCATAATTTTTATAACACATCCTCTATCAGAGGATAAAATAGAGATGGCATTTGAAAAAGGAATAGATGATTATATTGTTCGACCTTTTTCTACCATAGAGTTATTTTGTAGAATCAAAGCTATCCTCAAACGAACTCATGGGATTAAAAGAGATAGAGTTATACATCGCGATATAATTTTGAATTATAATGAAAGAGAGTGTTATATAGATGACCAAGAGATAAAACTTACTAAATTAGAGTTTGATTTATTGGCTTTTTTTATAGAAAACAAACACACTATACTAGATAGAGAATATATCCTAAAAGAGGTTTGGGGTGATAACTTAACCCAAAAACGAACTATTAATGTTCGTGTCAATCGTCTGATTAACAAAATTGACCCAGATAGTTCCAAAGGTTATATCAGTGCTATTAGAGGTATTGGGTATCGTTTGGATTAGTTATTTTATTATACTTTTGTTACTCTTTTTTTATACAATATATATATAAAATTACAAAAGGAAAATCATGCGAAAACAGTATCTTTCATTGGTAGCTATCTTGGCTATCTCATTTAGTGGTTGTAGTGATAGTAAATCTTCATTAACTCAAACTCCAAATATAAACAAACTCTCTTTTTCTCCTGTAGAACTCTCTACAACAGATGAACAAAAAAAGGTAATGCGTGTTTCAGATAAACTAACAGTAACTTACAGTGATAATAGTACAAAAGAGTATTCTTTATCTTATAAAGTACTTGCAAAAATGGGTGACAAGATTGGTAGTGGTACTATGGGTCTCATGACAGACAAAAATGGTGATGCTATTCTTAAAGCTGATGGCTCAGAAGATATTTCAGATGGTCCTGATGGAAACTCTCTTATTCATGTAGGTGACAAAGATTATCTGATTACACATATGGAAGAGAGACCAGGCGAACTCTATCATACTGAAGTAAAAGTTGAAAATGACACTCTAAAAGCTGTTGATACAAAACCTGTAGATTTATCAGCTATGGGAGGAACTATTATTAACTGTGCTAGTACCAAAACAGCTTACGGTTCACACTTAGGTGGAGAAGAGGATTACTCTCTTAATACAAGATATGCTGATAAAAACTCTCCATTTTATAAAGATTGTGATAATCTATCAGCAGATGATGAAGGTGGTAAATACTTCTGTTCTTATGTTGATGGTATGAGAAAATATCTAGGTGATAACAATATTGACAAAAACAATGGTTATAACGGTGATAGCTTCTCTCCTTATAATTATGGATATATTGTAGAGGTTCAACCACAATCAGATGGAACAACAAAAAGTGCAAAACATTATGTAACAGGTAAATATACACCAGAATTAGCAGTTATGATGCCAGATATGAAGACAGTTTATATGTCTGATGATGGTACTTATAAAGGTTTTTGGAAATTTGTATCTGATAAAAAGATAGATAAATTCACTTCTAATTGGGAAGGGACTCTCTATTCTGCAAAACTAAATCAAACTTCTGATGCGAATGGTGGTTCATTTGATATGTCATGGATAAAACTAGGTCACGCTAAAGATAGTGAGATAAAAGCTATGGTTGATAGTAAAGTAAAACTTACTGATATTTTTGAGATAAAAAAAGATGTCAATGGAACTTGTGAAGCAGGGTTTACAAAAGTAAATGAGGACTCTGAAACAGAGTGTCTAAAACTCAAAAGTGGCAAAGATAAAATGGCAGCCTTTTTGGAGACTCGAAAATATGCAGCTTATAAAGGGGCAACCATTGAGTTTAGAAAAGAGGAAGGTTTAACTTATAATGCTGATAAAAATGTACTTTATGTAGCGATGAGTCAAATCAAAAAGAGTATGGAAGATAACTATAAAGGTCAAGAGACAACAAATGATATAAGACTTCCTGCTAATGCCTGTGGTGGTGTTTATGAGTTGAGTTTGGATAGTGATTATAGTGCTACTAAAATGAAAGCATTGGTTGTTGGTAAACCATTGAACAAGGGTGAAACACATGCTGATGAGTATTACTGTTCTCCTGATGGTATAGCAAACCCTGATAATATTACTTATATAGGTCATAATACACTACTAATTAGTGAAGATACAAAATATCATGTAAATAATATGTCATGGGCATACAATACCCAAATAGATAGTATGACAAGAATTGCTTCTCTTCCAATCGGTGCTGAGGTAACAGGTGTTGACAAAGGTGTTGTCTCAAATAAAGGAGTTTTATTTATTGACCAACAGCATCCGTTTAAAGACAATCCCAAAAATGCAGAGGAGAAAAAACCAAACTCTACACTTATTGAAAATGCAACTGATGAAGAGCTAAAAGCTGTTATTGGTTATATTGATGGTATTCCTGCTGAGGTTTTAAAATAGATTTAGCTATATTGGTTTAAATGATACCAATATGTTACTTTTTTTATTTATAATTCTATAGCTCTTAGGTTTTGAAGCTATAGGATTTTTATCTATAACATTTTGAAAATAATTTAGACTATTTAATTTAATGTTATATTAACCACTACTCAAACTACCTTCTTATCAAATAAAAATAACTTCATTTATCCTAATCTAAGAGCAATAGTTAAGAAGATGTTATATATTTGTTACTATTTTGTTATATAATATATATTATGAAACTAAAAAAAATAACTCTACTAACACTAATTTATCTATTAAATGGCTGTGGAAACCACTCAACAAATAGTTATATCAAATCTTTAGAAAATGATAACAATATCAGTTATGAGAAGATAAAAAACTCTCGTGGTATCTATATTACATCTATGTGTTATACCAAAACCAAAGATGAAAACTCAAATCAAATCTCTAATCCTTGTTATGCTTGTCATATTAATGGCAAAGAGCCAAACTATATTAATGATAGTAGTCTGCAACTAGAGTATAATTTCCCAAAAGAGATAATGAAAAATCCTTTTGCCAATCTTTTTAAAGATA
>JANTFF010000082.1 GCA_024763575.1 Sulfurovum sp. | reverse complement strand
TTTTTCAGATTTATTTAGTTTTTTATCTAAGTCTGAACTTTGGGCTTTAGTATCTATAATCTTTTTGGCAATACTGGATAGTTTTTTATCCATTTTATTATATTCATTCTGTTTAGAATATAATTGCCTTTTTTTTATTTTTATTTTATTGTCTATAGAAGTACTAAATAACATAGATAAAGATAGAGTAACAAAAAGAAAAATTTTTCTCATCTACTCCTCCTTTATATTTATAACAACTAAAAATACAGCTATCATTACTATACCAATAGACTCAAAAGAGAGGGTAAACACATCATGAAACTTAAACACCTCATCAATATTATCTTCCAATATGGCAATATGGTTACCTCTAATCCATATATTTTGAATAATATAAAAAATCCCACTAGCAAGTATTGCTGATATAATAGCATCTATAAATGCCATAACTATCAAACTTCTACTTCTAAGAAATAAGGAAGCTCCAAATATATCCATAACTTTCATTCTCTCAGAGTGTAAAAAATTCCAAACCTCCATCTGTTTTAGTATCAAAAAAAAGCCAATAATAGTCATAAAAATTGTAAAAGTCCTAAAGGCTAATTTGATAGAAGAAAAAAGAGCATAGTTAGAGTTATGCAAAGTATCAAATGTCTCTACTCTTTTAATTTTATCACTTTTCAAAAAATTCTGTTTGACTTTTTCTAGTTCTGTTGCATTTAGATATTTGTCCAATTTGATAGAGTAGAAATTTGGTATTTTTTGATGAATTGTTGAGCTTTTAGATGCTTTAAAAGAGCTATCAACTTTATCTATGATTGTTGATTTTTCAATCTCTGCTACTTTGGATACATGCTTATCCCATGATTTAAAATCATCTATACTCATATCCTCTTTTGCTACAATTAACATAGAATAATTATCTCTTAGGCTATTTTCATACCCTTTTGTAGTACGGTCAAATGCTATAAAAAATTCTAATCCAAGTAAAATTGCCACCATAGGAAATATCAATGAGATATGTTGTTTAATGAACTTCATAAATTGCTCCATGTTCATTAATAGTAAAATGCCTATAAGGTATATTGAATACTGAAGGAATTTTATGTGTAACAACTACTACAGTAGTATCTAGTTGCTGACAAGCATTTTCTAATAAATCCCAAATAACATTAGATGAATACTCATCTAAGTTACCAGTTGGTTCATCTGCCAAAATCAGAAATGGATTTTTGGCTAATGCTCTAGCTACACCTACTCTTTGTTGTTCACCACCTGATAACTCCAAAGGATATTTTTGTTCTTTACCTGTTAGTTTGACATGATGTAGTAGTCTTTTGGCTTGTGTTTTTTGTATCTCATTTGAATACCCTGCTATCCATAGAGGCAGTACTACATTTCTCTCTACAGTCCACTCATTGATTAGTTTATAATCTTGAAAAACAATACCTAAATGACTTCTAAGCTCTTGAAGTTTGTTTTTTTTAATTCTATTCATATCTAATCCACCTATTAGTAGGTTTCCTGATTGTGGTTTGATATTTCCATAAAATGATTTGAGTAGAGTTGATTTACCACTACCACTAGGACCTGTAATAAAAACAAAATCACCCTTTTTGACAAAAAATGAAACATTTTTAATAATCTCTTCATCTCGTTCATAGGAGAGAGTTAAATTTTGTGCTGATATAATATTAGACATTTAAATACTCCTTGATTTTTAGATGTGTTTTATAATTTGTAACTGTTTTGACAGGAGGGGAACCAAAGTAATAGCTCATACCATTATCCATCCAGATATATTTTTTTTCAGGTCTATCAAAACTTCCTAGTGTCAATTTTAATAGAATTGCACTTTGGCTTACTCTATAAATTCTCTCAAAATGGCAAAAAAAGCCATCAAATAGTATAGGTTTTTTGGAAATCTTATCTAATATACTATTTTTATATACAATATTGTCAAATGAAAAATCAAAATCAAAATCTCTTTTAGCTGAATTATCTTGTGCTGTTACAAAGACATCGTATATATCTTTTTCTTGTCTAAGCCATCTAGCTTCATATTTACTTGTTATATCTAAAGACTCATTTTTGCGTATTTCTAGTGCTGTTTTAGCAATATCTTCACCCAAAAAAGTATCCAAAGAGTACCAAAAATATTTATAACTATCAGTCCTAAGCTCTAATCGTCCATTTTTTTTCAGCACTCTCATAGACTCTTCTAAAAATGATGTGGAAATAACTCTTCTATATGGCTTTTTATCCCAAGGAACTGGAAAATGTACAAAAATATTACTACAACTATTTGAGGGCATCATCTCTAGTAGCAATCTAGCATCATAATTGACTATCCAAATATTTTCTATATTTTTTAACTCTATTTGTCGTAAAACTTGTTGTGCTGATGGTGTATGTATCTCAATACCTATAAAAAGTCTATTAGGATTATTTATAGCTTGATGAAGTAGATGTTTACCTGAACCAAATCCAACCTCTATAGATACACTATCCAAAGGAAAATCGATATCTATAAAATCTTCTATACTCTTTTCATATTGATTTGCTAATTTGGTTTGAGATTTTCTTATTGCTATATTGGAGTTGAGTATCTCCAATCCTATAGATATATCACCTATTGCTTGTTTAACTAAACTTACATTTAGAGGTCTAGTGACTTTATCATATTTTAGTAACCAATTTTTTTTAGATTTTTTGAGATGTAGTAAAAATTTTTCATTTTCAACCTCTACACCAATTATCTCATCACTACTATTTAAATCTTGGGATTTAAATAGTAATTTAGTATTACCATAAATATCCTCTCTAAGTTTTGAGGTATCAAATGGTTTAACAGTAATATGTGGCATATAATCCCTTATTTTGCATTTATAGTAAGAATATCACTAGGAATAGAATAGCTACCATCAAATCCTACAGCAGTAACTCTATATTGATATTTATTTCCTGCATTTACATATACATCTATATATTCAGCCATTAATCTATTATCAACTCGTCCAATCTCTACCCATTTTTTACCATTCATACTTCTATCTATCTTATAAAATTTCACTCGTTTATCAGGATGTGGTCTCCATATCATTTTGATAATATGATTTGCTCTCTGAACCCCTTGAAAAAAGGTAACTTTGGGTAAAGGAGGTAGTGTTTTGATCTCAATAATCTTTCCATGAGAAGACTCATAACCATCTTTGATTGTTGTAAAAGTATATGTATATTTGCTATTTTGTTGTAAACCTTTATCTACAAAATGAGATGCAAAAGGATTATCTATTGTAGCTATCTTAGTTAACTGTTTTGTTGTACTATTTGCATAAGCGTTAGCTTCAGTACGATATATATTAACTCCATCTAATCTATTTTTGATTATAGGTTTCCATTCAAATCCAACTGCTGTATTATCTACTACAGTTTTTACACTGTTGATTTTTGGTAATTTATCATTAAGCTGATAGCTCATCATAGTTTTAGGATTACATCCTGTTAGTAATATTATCGAAATAATTATCAATAATATTAGGTTCAATCTTCTCATCAATCTCTCCTTGATTAAATTTTCGATATATAAAATCTTGCATATCGGGAAATATAGGTGCTACAAACTCCATCTTTAGACCAGTAGATGGATGTGTTAAATAGAGTTTATATGCATGTAATAATACTCTATTGATTGTATCTTTTTTGCTCTTAAAACCATATAAAACATCTCCTAGTATATGTCGTCCTAAACTGTTTAAATGTACTCTAATCTGATGAGTTCTCCCTGTAAAGAGTTTAACAGCTACTAACTCCACATTTGCGTCACTTTTGGCTATTTTATAAAAAGCAGATTTGGCATATTTCCCCTCTGAAACAATATCCATTTTGAGACGGTTTTTACGATTTCTACCAATTGGTTTTTCTACTATTCCACTATCTTTGAGAGGATAATCTACCAAAGCTAAATAGTACCTTCCCATACTCTTATCTTGTAACTGAAGACTCAATTTTTGATGAGCTTCATTAGTCTTTGCTATTACCAATGCCCCTGTAGTCTCTTTGTCAATTCTATGTACTATACCGTGTCTCTCTTCTCCTGATATAGTCGAGAGTGAGATACCTTTTTGAATTAACCAATCTACAAGTGTAGCCTCTTTGACTGATGGAGCAGGGTGAACTACTAATCCTGATGGTTTATTAACTACCATCATTACATCATCTTCATAAATTATATCTACATCAAAATCAACTACAACTTTATCTTTGGGTATTGGCTCTTTAAAAGAGTATTCAACTCTATCTCCAATAGATAACTTGTATCCTGTTTTGGTAACTACCTTACCATTAATAGATACCAAACCCTCTTTGATAAGTTGTTCTACTTGGTTTCTACTTTGATTTATTTTATCTGTTAGGACTTTGTCTAGTCGTCCTATGGTTTCTACTATAAATGATTTTTGATTCAATTGGTTATCTTTAATGTTTTATCTAATTATAGCATTTTCTTATGATTAGTTCATTTATGCTATAATATTATCCTATTAATTTTATATATAAGGACTAAAATGAAAACTATTCTAATAATTCTATCTGTTTTAATCATGACAACAACTGCCAAAAATATAAACTCAAAAGTAATACGAGCTCATGATGGCTATAGAAGTAGTGGTCATACTACCCATAGAGGAGGTGGCAGACATCAAGATGATATACTTCTCTCTACTATAGATGCTACTTCACAGATAAGTGTGCAAGTTACATCAGTCCTATCACTAGAAGCTTCAACCCAAGCAACAAGTCAAGAACCCCAAAATAGAAGAAGACACAGAAATTATTCACAAATCAAATTTTTGAAAAATAATAGAGTG
>JANTFF010000081.1 GCA_024763575.1 Sulfurovum sp. | reverse complement strand
ATGGAGTTGATTTAACTCTTCTAATACCTGTAGCTACTGCTGTTCTAATATTTTGGCTACCTATACTCTCTACACCTATATATAATCTATCTTTTTCTATTAATAAACAACTCTCATCTTGACCAGATTTAAATGCTGATTTTTCCAATAAATCTTTATCTTTTATAAAACGGTGGTCTAAATCTTTATCTATTACTAAGATTATCTCTAATTGAGCTTCTACGCTATCTATTGGGTTTATTGTTAATTCAAAATTCATATATTTCCTTTTTTTATTTTATAATTAGTTAAACTGTTCTTTGAGTATATCTTTGGCTTGTATCATATCTTTATCACCTCTACCTGATAAATTAACTAATATAGTTTTACCCTCTATATCCTCTTTTTTCATTTTTTTGAGATATGCAACAGCATGTGAACTCTCAAAGGCTGGTATTATACCCTCTTTTTGTGATAACCATACAAACGCATCTAGTGCTTCATCATCCGTAATATGATTATATGTCACAATATTTTCATCTTTTAGATAAGCATGTTCTGGTCCAATACCTGGATAATCAAGTCCTGCTGATATAGAGTGAGCCTCTTGTATCTGTCCATCTTCATCTTGAAGTAGGTAGCTTAATTGTCCATGTAGAACACCTGGGCTTCCTTTTTCTAATGAACAGCCATGTTTACAATCAAGACCCATTCCACCTGCTTCTATACCTATACACTCCACACTATCATCTTGTAAAAAGTGGTTAAAGATACCTAAAGCATTAGAACCTCCACCAATACATGCAATAACCTTATCAGGCAGACACCCCTCAACACTATTTAGTTGTGATTTTGCTTCCCAACCAATAATAGATTGAATATCTCGTATCATCATAGGGTAAGGATGAGGTCCTGCTACTGTTCCAATGATATAGTAAGTATCTCTAGCATTTGTAACCCAATGACGAATAGCATCATTCATCGCGTCTTTGAGTGTTTTGCTTCCACTCTCTACAGAATGTACTTTTGCACCTAGTAGTTTCATTCTAAATACATTTAACTCTTGTCGTGCTACATCTTTAGCACCCATAAAAATTTCACACTCTAATCCAAATAACGCTGCAACTGTAGCAGTAGCTACACCGTGTTGTCCTGCTCCTGTTTCTGCTATTACTTTCTTTTTACCAAGTCTTTTAGCAAGAACTGCTTGAGCTACAGTATGATTTATTTTGTGCGCTCCTGTATGATTTAGGTCTTCTCTTTTGAGATAGATTTTTGCATTTAACTCTTTGGATAAATTTTGGGCAAAATATAGAGGTGATGGTCTTCCCACATAATTTTTATAATAGTAGTCAACCTCACTCCAAAATTCTTTATCAAATCGTACAGCCTCATAATCAAGTCTAAGTTGTTCTAGTGCTGGCATTAGTGTCTCAGGCACAAATCTTCCACCAAATATACCAAAATGTCCATTATTATCTGGGTCATGTGGGCTTGGTTTTGGAATATAAATATCTGTGTAGTTTTTCATATATTTTCTCTTTTGAAAGTAATTTGTGGATTATATCTTATGGGTGCTTACTTATCTCTTACGCTTTTTAGGTAGGTATGTATTGCTTTTATCTCTTGGTCTGTTAGATAATAGATTGGCATAATCTTATGTCTGACTCTATGGTTTTTTTCATCTCTAAATTTGTTTTCCAAACTTAATTTGAGTTGTTCAAAACTATAATGGGTTATATCTATACCTTTTAGAAGTTTAGGATTGCTATTTTTATCATAATATTTTGAAATTACTTGTCCACCTTTTCCCTCTTTGCCATGACATTTACTACAAGCTATTCCTCTAGGATTATTGTATAGCATCTTGCCATACTCTATTTCTAATAAAAAACTATCATCTGTATTTGTATCAGACAAAAGCAGTATAGGGAGTAAAAGTAATATGAGTCTCATAGAATATAATACCTTATGGTTAAAATTTATTTGATATAATAGCGAAAATTTATTCAAAACGAGAAAATAATGCAACTTATTGATGGAAAATCACTATCCCAAAAGGTTCAAAGCTCTGTTCAAGCAGAGGTAGAAAAACTTAAACAAGAAAAAAATATCGTACCAGGTTTAGCTGTTGTTATTGTTGGTGATGACCCAGCTAGTCATGCTTATGTCTCTATGAAAGAGAAAGCTTGTAAATCTGTAGGCTTCTACTCTATTGCTCATAAGATGCCAGAGACCATTACACAAGATGAGATTATACAAATCATCACTATGATGAATAACAATCCTCATATTCATGGAATATTAGTTCAACTCCCACTCCCTCCTCATATAGATACCAACAAAATTTTAGAGGTAATAGACCCTAAAAAAGATGTAGATGGATTTCATGCTTATAATGTAGGTCGAATGGTAACTAACTTAGATAGTTTTGTAGCATGTACGCCATTAGGTGTTATGAAGATGTTCCAAGAGTATAATATAGATTTGCAAGGTAAAGATGTAGTAGTAGTTGGAGCTAGTAATATAGTAGGTAAACCTATGGCTGCACTACTACTAAATGCAAATGCAACTGTTACAGTTACGCATATATATACTAAAGATTTAGCATCACACACTAGAAATGCTGATATCATTATAGTAGGTGTGGGAAAGCCTAATCTAATTACAGAAGATATGGTAAAAGATGGAGCTATTGTTATAGATATAGGTATCAATAGATTAGATAATGGAAAATTAGTGGGTGATGTTGATTTTGAAAATGTTAGCCCAAAATGTTCATATATTACACCTGTTCCAGGAGGAGTGGGTCCTATGACTATTGCTATGCTTCTTTCTAATACATTAAAAGCTACAAAGCAGTTTGGAGAGGATATTTAATGAAAAAATTTTTACATGGCTTTCATAGATTTTCTAGCTCTTGGACAGGTACTATTATTATAGTACTTTTTCTAATATTTTTTGTAATCCAATCTTTTGTAATTCCATCAGGTTCTATGAAAAGAACTCTACAAATAGGTGATTTTTTATTTGCAAAGAAGTTTTCTTATGGTATTACTATTCCCACTTTACCATGGATAAATTTACCTCTATTACCCGATTTTAATGGTAATGGGCATTTGATAGAGGGAGATAAACCTAAAAGAGAAGATATAATAATATTTCTATATCCAGGCGACCATAAAACACATTATGTAAAACGATGTGTAGCCAAAGATGGAGATGAACTTGTATATCAAAATAGACACTTATATATTCATTTTTCAGAGGGTGATGAGTATATAACTAAAAATTATCCAGCCAATAAAATTGTAAAATTTTATGATAAATTATGGGTTGATAACCCTTATAAAGAGAAATATCCTGGTATTCAATATGTTCCTGATAGTCATGAAAATATATTTAATATATTGATTAAAAGTTATCTGTATAGTCCAAAAGGTATAGATATGTCTCCAATTTTTGTTAGTGAGCTAAAAGGAGATGTTTTTGATGTTAAAGGTCAAAAAGTAAATGCTTTATATAAAAAAGTAGAAAAAGACCACTTCTATATGATGGGAGATAATAGAGATAACTCAAATGATAGCCGTTTTTGGGGTAGTGTTCCATATAGTTTAGTTATTGGTAAACCTTGGTTTATATATTTCTCTTGGGATAATGATACTAAAAAAGTTAGATGGGATAGAGTTGGTGCATTTATTGATGATTTACAACATGAAAAACCAAGATATTAAGGAGATTAAATGAAATTTTATATTGCTACAGACCATGCAGGATATGCAGTCAAAGAGTTTACAAAAGAGGTTGTTAAATCTTTAGGACATGAGATTATAGATTTGGGTCCTGATAGTGCTGATAGGGTTGATTATCCTGATTTTGCTAAAAAATGTGCTAATGCTGTTATAGAAGATAGAGGTAGCTTTGGTATTTTGATATGTGGAACAGGTATTGGTATATCAATATCAGCTAATAAAGTAGCAGGTATTAGAGCAGGACTTTGTCATGATGCTTATACTGCATCTATGTGTAGAGCTCACAATGATGCAAATATATTAGCTTTTGGTGAGAGAGTTGTAGGCAAAGGTGTTATAGAGAGTATGATAGAGGCATTTTGCAATACAGAGTTTGAGGGTGGAAGACATGCAGGGAGAGTTGATAAGATAGAAGATGGGTGTGTTTTTGGTTCTGATTTAGGTTAATATAGAAATCACTATTTTAGTGATTTCTCTTTGCTCTTTGTATATTTTTTAGATGTTCTTTATAAGTGTTTGTAAAATCATGAACTCCATTTCTATTTTTCATAAAAAATAGATAGTTACTTTTGTCAGGGTGTATAGCTGATTTGATAGCATTAATAGAGACAGAACATACAGGATATGGTGGCAGACCTTTATTTAGATAAGTATTAAATCCACTCTTATCATCTTTAATTCGTTTTGGTGTTACTTTGATATGTGAATATTTCCCATAATTTAGTGTACCATCCATCTGTAGAGGCATATCTTTTTTGAGCCTATTATATATTACTGATGATATTTTTGGCATCTCTTCTATACTTCCAGCCTCTTTTTGTATAATTGATGCTATAGTTAGATATAATAGCCACTCTTTTTTATTATATCTTTTTAGTTCTTGAAGTGCTAATTTTTTATATCTTTTTTCGCTTAACTTTACTAAAAAACTAATCAACTTCTCTTCTTTAATTCCTTTTGGAATATGATAAGTATCAGGTATTATTCCAGCTTCTGGATATGAACTATATTTAGAGTAGTTTCCATCTAGCTTTTTATAATCAAGTTTATACTTTTTAGCAATATTTTTAAAAAATATCTCATGTGTCTCACCAGGAATAAGTGTAATAACATCAAATGCCT
>JANTFF010000080.1 GCA_024763575.1 Sulfurovum sp. | reverse complement strand
GATAAAAGCATTGGTAGTAGAAGATAATATTATTAATCAAAAGCTAATTTATAATCTTTTAAATAATTTTCATATTAATGTCACTATAGCTAATAATGGTTTAGAGGCTTTGAATTTAAGAAAACAGAATAGTTATGATATTATATTTATGGATATACAGATGCCTATTATGTCAGGTGTTGAATCAACTCAAAAGATTATTGAGTATGAAAAAGAAGTAGGTAAAAAACATGTTCCAATTGTGGCTTTGACAGCAAATGCTATTCAAGGAGACAAAGAGAAGTATATAGGTAGTGGAATGGATAAATACCTCAAAAAGCCTATAAATCTTAAAGAACTTATAAGTATTCTTGAAGAGTCTTTTCCTATTAATGAAATTAGAGATGCAATTCCATTAGAAAATCATACTCAATCAACCCTAAGCGATATATCAAAAATTATACTATACAAAGAGACTGCATTAACAGCCAAAATATACTCTGCAATTTTAAATAATTTAGGATATAAAGTCGATATGTATAGCTCTGAAGCCGAATTTATCTCTCATTTGGATAATAATGAGTATAAGTTTGCACTCTTTGATATTAAACCTTTTAGGGTTGCTCATAGTGATGATTTTTTAGTTAATCTGATTAGAGATAGTGGTGCTACACCTATTGCTTTTGTAGAAGATAATTTTAGTAGTGATTGTGAAACACTTAATAGTGTAGGCTCTATTAATGAAATTTCTCAGAAACTAAAAGAGTGTGGATAGTTTAAAAACTATAAGTCACACTTCCAAATATCATATCATTATCTTGGATAGTATTAAATAGTTTTGACCCTCCTTGAAAATCTACAAATCCTAGAGTTGACTTGATACCATCAGCTATATCATAATCAAACCAAACTCTTTGAAATCCACCTTCATCCATTTTTGAACCATATAGAGATATAAGGTAATTGGCTTTGAGTGAGGCATTTAAAAAGTCTGAACTAATACGAAAAGCATGTTGATAAGTTCTCTCTTTTACTGGTATAAACTCATGAACTAATCTATTATCATAGTTATTTATATTTCGCAATGATATATCATAAGATACCATAGTATCAGCAATTCCATTATATTCAGTACCAAATAGAACATCTGTTCTTTTAAACTTTTGGTTTTGAGTTGAGCTAAATTTCAGCCCATCAAAATATGCAAGTTCAGATTTGAATAGCCATGAACCACTAAGTAGATTTAGAGCAGTTCCTACCATATCTACTTTGTCATGCTTTATCTCATTTCCATTTAGATAGCCACTATCACTATGAAGCTGTGAAGCATAAAAGTTTATATCCCAATTGGAAAACTCTCCTCCAATACTAATTGCAGGAGTTATATCATTATACTCTTTATCATCGGGTAATGATCTAGGAGCTGGATTAAATCCCCCTCCAAATGGAGGATTTTTTGTAAATCTATGTTCTAAAACAGCTATAGGAGTAACTCGAAAATCACCCAAAAAATAGTCTAGTTTTGCCATAGTGACAGGTAGTCTCAAATCCTCAATATCAACCATAGCAGGACGACGATTATCTATAGGATTTAATACATCTGTAACTCTTATAGTATCACTTCTACCCCAAACTACAACTTGTCGTCCTATTTTAAAGTCAAGTTTATCACTTAAACTTCCCTCTATATATGCATCAAATAGCTCAACTTCACTTTGAAGTTCATCTCTTTCATCTTTGGTATAATCTTTTTTATCTCTAATATCATAAACACTATCATAATAACCTTTGGCATTAGTTTTTACTTTAAATCCATTGTCAAATTTGTGTTCATAATCCAAAAATAGAGAACTCTTTAGAGAAGTTAATCCATGATGAGGTTTAGACTGATTTGGAGCATAAGCCACCTCTTGGCTCAAACTACCTGTAACTCCATAATCTTTTGATTTGCTAGATACTTTTTTGATAGGTTCATCATCAAAACCTGTCATATCATCATCAATGCTATTAGCATTTATCAAAGAAAAAAAGATAATAGAGATAAAGATTAGTCTCATTATAGACCTTTTTCTAATCTTCTAGTGGTAAATACATCATCTGTTATATCACTATTGAGTTTAATATTATCAAATGTCAATATAGTTTTGTGGATAGTATCTTTACCTTTTTTGGTAGTCATTGTCATCTCATCTACTAGCCAAATACCATTTTGTTTATGTATTTTTTTGAGGTCAAGGTATTTCTTTTTGCCATTTGTCATAAAGTTAATGGCACGAACTACCATATAGTTATCTTTTCGTACTATTGCTATGCTCTTTTTGTATCCTGATTCATCAATCACCTCTTGGTTTCTAGGGGTTGATTCTATCATCCACGCATCATGGCCTCTGACTTTGGTCTCTTTGAGTAGTTTGAAATCATAATTTTCCAAATCTCTATCAGTCATATCAAAATAGCTAAAATCAGACCCCATAAAACTAGAACTTTTATCTGCTGATGGAATTCGTTTGACCTTTTTTAGTGCTGGGAGATATAACCACTGGTCATCATCTTTTGATGCATCATCATAATCATAAGTCAAAAATGCTGTATTTTTAACATCACTTGGACTTTTAAAAAATAGTGTTCTATGTTCATCTGCACCAAAATCTTTGGAATATGATTTTAGGTCTCTAGTTCTCTGTTTTCCATTTTTATCAATTAGAACCATTAGCATATCTTGTTCCAAAGTTTGTCCATCATCTCTAGCATCCACTTTTTCCATAATAGCTCTAGCATTTGCATCATCTGCCATAGATGGAGTAGAAAGCAAGGTTGCACCCATTCCTAGTAAAAATAGTATTTTTTTTGCGTTCATATTTATAATCCTTGTAGTCATTATAATTTTTAGAAAGTCATTTAGACTATCTTGTAGATTATACAGTTTATATATAAATCAAATATTAATGGGTTAAGCACTAATTTGTTAAAATACAAACCTTACAAAAAAGGTTAATAATGAATAAGAGCAAAGATTTTTTACGCAGAATAGTTGAAGAAGATTTAAAATCAGGTAAATATGGAGAAGTTATCACAAGATTTCCTCCTGAACCAAATGGATTTCCACATATTGGTCATGCTAAATCTATCACTATCAATTTTGGTATTACCAAAGATTATAATGGGCTATGTAATCTAAGAATGGACGATACTAATCCGACTACAGAAGATACCAAGTTTGTAGAAGCACTCAAAGATGCTGTAGAGTGGCTTGGATTTAAATGGAATGGCAGTGTCCGTTTTACTTCTGATTATTTTCATAAGCTATACGATTATGCTATAGAGCTTATCAAAATGGAAAAAGCTTATGTTGATAGTTTGAGTGAAGATGAGATAAGAGAGTATCGTGGCACTGTAACAGAGGCAGGGAAAAGAAGTAAATATGCTAATAGAAGTGTAGAAGAGAACTTAGACCTTTTTAAGAGAATGAAAAATGGTGAGTTTCAAGATGGAGAACATGTACTAAGAGCCAAAATTGATATGAGTTCACCCAATATGAAAATGCGAGACCCACTTTTATATCGTATCCGACATGCACACCACTTTAGAGCAGGAGATAAGTGGGCGATTTATCCTATGTATGATTTTGCTCACTGTTTATCTGATTATATAGAGGGTGTTACTCACTCTTTTTGTACATTAGAGTTTGAAAACAATCGTGATATTTATGATTGGGTATTAGATACACTAAAATTAGAGCCACCAAGACCTTATCAGTATGAGTTTGCTAGACTTGCTATTAACTATACAGTAATGAGCAAAAGAAAACTTTTGGAGTTGGTAAATGGTGGTTTGGTTAGTGGTTGGGACGACCCACGAATGCCTACTATTGCAGGGCTACGAAGAAGAGGTTATACACCTGAGTCTATTTTAAATTTTTGTGATACTATAGGTATAGCCAAAGCTAACTCAATGGTAGATGTAGCACAACTTGAGTTTGCTATTAGAGATGATTTGAACCCAAAAGTACCAAGAGTAATGTGTGTTCTAAATCCTCTCAAAGTGACTATCGAAAATTATAATGGCTCTGAAGAGATTGATGCACCATATTATCCACATGATGTACCAAAAGAGGGGGAGAGAAAACTACCTTTTTCCAAAGATATTTATATTGATAGAGATGATTTTATGGAAAATCCTACAAAAGGGTATTTCCGTATAACACCAAATCAGCCTGTACGACTCAAATATGCTTATATTATTAGATGCAAAGAGATAATCAAAGATGCTAATGGAGATATAATAGAGATAAAAGCAGAGTATTATCCAAACTCCAGAAGTGGAGCAGACACAAGTGGAATAAAAGTTAAAAGTGCTATACAGTGGGTAGAAGCTAATGAGGCTAAAAAGATTGAAGTAAGAGTATATGATAGGCTTTTTCAAAATGAAGCACCACAAGGGATAGAGGATATAAATCCAAACTCTCTAAAAGTTATTAAAAATGCTCTGATTGAACCAGCTGTTATTACTCAAAAACCAGATGTTAGATTTCAATTTGAAAGAGAGGGGTATTTTTATGCTGACCCTATTGATTACACAGATGAAGCACCTATATTTAATAAGATTGTATCACTAAAAGAGTCTTCTACGAAAAAGAAAAAAGCACCTCAACCAAAAGCTAAGAGTGAGCCTAAAAAAGTTCAAATAGATGGTGCGGTAGTACCTATGAGTAAAGAGGAGCAGATACTTTTTGATAAGTATATAAATGAGTTTAAACTTAATAGTGAAGTAGCCAATACTTTAGCTCGTGATAGTAAACTATCCTCTTTTTATGAAGAGACATTAAATATCTATAATAGTCCTGTAAATATTGCTAATATTGTAACTAATGATGTAGCTAGAGAACTCAAAACAAAAGAGTTAAATGAGTTGAAGTTTAGTCCAAAAGAGATTGCAGAGCTTATTGAAATGGTAGATAGAGAGACTATA
>JANTFF010000079.1 GCA_024763575.1 Sulfurovum sp. | reverse complement strand
AATAGTTTAATAGTAGAGTTATCCTGACTAATCTCTATACTATTTCCTCTATTTTTATATAAATCTATTGTTAATCCTAAATGTTCCATATCTTGGCAAATTTCTGCTCGAACCTCAAAACTATTTGCTCCAACACCACCTGAAAAGACTATGGCATCAATTTTACCAATAAGTGCTATATATGCTCCTATATACTCTTTTATTCTATTACAAAATAACTCAAATGCAAATTTGGATTTAGTCTCTCCTGCTTTTATCTGTTTGATAATATCACGCATATCATTAGTGCCACATAGACCTTGAAGACCACTTTGTCTATTTAATAGACTATTTATCTCTTTTATACTCATATTTTTTTGTTGTGCTAAATAAAAGATAATACCTGCATCTATATCTCCACTACGAGTACCCATTACCAAACCCTCTAGTGGAGTAAATCCCATAGATGTCTTAAAGCTTTTACCATTTTTGATGGCTGTAGCACTTGCTCCATTTCCTAAATGTAGGGTTATAATATTACAATCTGATATAGGTTTATCTAGTAGTTTAGCACTCTCTTTGAGTAGATATTGATGAGATATACCATGAAATCCATAACGGCGAATATTTAACTCTGTAGGAATTGCATAACTATATGATAATTTTGGCATAGTTTGGTGAAATGCTGTATCGAAAAATGCTATCTGTTTAGTTTGTGGGGCTATAGATTGCATCGCTATAATCCCCTCTAAATTCGCAGGATTATGTAGTGGGGCTAGAGGTATCATATCTCTTATTTGCTTTATTACTTGTTCTGTAATAATAGTAGACTCTGTAAAGATTAAACCCCCATGAACCACACGGTGAGCTATAGTTGTAAGTTGTGAGAAATCTTTTATAATATTATCTTCTACTAATCTATCTTCTACTCTTTTTAATGCTACTGTATGGTTTGGATAAGGGCTATTTTTTTCGCCTATTCTCTCAATATTACCTTTAGCAATAAGCTTTAAATCTTGATTGAATAGTTTATATTTAATAGAGGAGCTACCACTATTGAGTACCAAAATTATCATCTAATCTCCTGCTTGTATAGCTGTAATTGCTATAGTATTGATAATATCTTCAACCAAACAACCTCTACTTAAATCATTGACGGGTTTGTTTAATCCTTCTAATATAGGACCAATAGCTATAGCATCAGCACTTCTTTGGACTGCTTTGTAGGTATTATTTCCTGTATTTAAATCAGGAAATATAAATACGGTTGCCTCTCCTGCTACTTTACTATTTGGCATTTTTTGATTGGCTACCTTTTTATCTATGGCTGTATCATATTGAATTGGTCCCTCTATTAAAAGAGTAGGCTCTTTTTGTTTAACTATTTGTGTTGCTTCTCTTACTCTTTCTACATCTTCACCTATACCTGAATTTCCACTAGAGTATGATAGCATAGCAATTTTAGGCTCTATTCCTAATGATTTGGCAATATTAGCAGAGTTGATAGCTATTTGAGCTAACTCTTGGGATGACGGATTTGGATTGATAGCACAATCTCCATAAACTAAAACTCTATTGTTTACAAGCATAAAAAACACACTAGAGATTATATTCACTCCTTTTTGAGTTTTGATAATTTCAAATGCTGGTTTGATAGTCTCTCTAGTAGTATGTGTAGCTCCACTTACAATTCCATCTACATGACCTAGATATAACATCATAGTAGCAAAATAGCTAGTACGACTCATAAGTTCTTGTGCCATAGCTTTTAATATACCTTTGTTTTTTCTAAGATTATAGAAGGTTTCTATAAACTCTTCTCTATAGGGTGATTTTTTGGGATTAATAATAGTAGCCATAGCTAAATCTAACCCCAATAGATTACTTTTGTTTTTTATCTCTATTGGGTCACCAAGTAGTGTAATATGACATAAACCAAGTTTCAAAACTCTATCAACTGCTCTTAATACCCTTTCATCTTCACTTTCTGGTAAAAGTATATTAGATTTTGATAGTTTTGCTTTGGTATATAGCATATGTGTAAATCTAATAGGTGTCATATATCTAGGTTGTGGTAAAGATAGATGTCTCTTTAACAGGTTTAAATCTATATATTCTGAAAATACACCATTGGCTAGAGCAATTTTTTGATGACTATCAGTAGTAATTTGAGGAGATACTTTTTCTAAAAGTAGCACAGACTCTTGGGTATTAGTATGTAATGCTAAAATAGGCAAAGCAGGTATATTTGTACCCTCTAGTAGTTTTCTAATATTAGCATTTGGTATTATCCCACCTGTTAATACTATCCCTGTAATAGATGGATAATAGTTTGATAAATTAGCTACAAAAGTTCCAACTATAATATCTGAACGGTCACCTGAGACTATAATCAAATCACCATTTTCTAAATAATTGAGATAGTTGTCTAACATCATCGTAGCTATTTTAGTCTGTTCTACTACTCTTTCCAACATACCTCTATCTGTTGTAATTAATTTTGCATTGGTCTGTTTGATAATATCAAGTAGAGTTGGTTTATTCAACTTTTCTATCTCTGGTAATAAAAATAGTGGAACTCTTACATCTATATCTTTTAATCTTGATAACATATCCTTGGATATTCTATTGACAAAAATACCCAATAGTTGAACATTCTCTTTTTGAGATTGATTAATAATATAGTTGATATTATCTTCTATAGTTTCAAATCTCTCTTGATAACCATTGATAATCTCAATTACAGGAATTTGTAAATTTTTGGCAATTTCAAAGTTTATATCAAAATCTAAAAACTCTTCTAGCTCTAAACTCTGCACCCCTTCACATAGTACAAAATCATATCCATTTAGTAGATTTTCATACTGCTCTAGTAGCGTTTGATATATATACTCTATCTTATCTTTAGCTATCTCTTTTTTGATTCTATCTACAGATATTCCATAAGAGTTATTTGGGTTTTGTTTTAGTTTAAAGTAGTTGGTAAAAAAATCAATATCTTCACCATACTCTTTTGTATTTGATACAATAGGTTTTAGAAGTGCAATATGTTGCACCTCTTGTTTCAGCATAGATATAAGTCCCATAAGTGTAATACGCATACCACTTTTGGGAACTCTGGATATGACCATTAGGGATTTTGTTTTTATCATTTTATCTTTTAAAAATCATCTAAATTAATACTAGATTTAGCATAGTTTGATACATTACTCTCAAAAAAGTTACTTTTGACCTCATTCATATTCAGATGTTTTGTCACTAGCTTTTGTAGATAGGTTGTATCACTTTGTGTAAATATAGGGTCTAGTCCTATCTTTTTGAGTCTATCATTTGCATAGTTGTGTACTGTTCTCTTCATAAGTTCAGGAGTTACGCCCATAATAGGATATTGTGATAATAGATAATTACCATACTCTAGTTCTATATTGACAGCATCGTTTATCATAGTATATACACTATCTATAGTACTAGTTTGGATTTTATTCTCTTTTTTTATGGTTTTAAATATATTAGCAAATAGTGGCAAATGTGTATTTAACTCATCTCTAGCGATAAACTTAATCATATCTCTAGCACCTGGTACTTTGTCTCCTAATAGATAGATATATGAAAAGCCTAATAGAAAATATATTCCCTCTAAATTGACACTTGCCATTGCACTTAGTAGCATTTTATCAACTGAATTACCATCAATATATCTTGCAAACTGCTGTGCTATTTTTTGGTTTTTAGTATTTAGTGCATCATTGTATTTATATAGATTAAATACCTCATCAGAGTTTCCACACGCATCTAGTAGTACAGCATAACTTTTAGAATGGTTAACCTCTTGCATGATTTGAAGTGATATAACTGATTTGATTAATCTATTATTAGCAAGTCTTCTAAAATCACTTAGATACTCCTCTTGGGCTGAATCATTAAAACTTAGTTGTGCAAATGTCATTTTATAAATAGCTTGTTCATTCTCTGTTAGCTGTTCAAAGTTTTTCTTTTCTGTACTAGTATTAACCTCACTTGGAAACCAAGTATTTGCATTCATCAAATCATATATATTACTATCCCATTTATATTTAGAACGATTAAAATCAACAAATCCACTTGGATTTCCTCCAAATATCTTTTCATCTAGTATCTCTTCACCTTTTGGGTTATAGTAGTGTTTGCTATTCATATTTATTACTCCTTTTTATCTATCTAGCTCATCCATAATAAAATCAGCTATTTTAGTAGAAATTAGTTCCAATCTAGGTTCTAACCACTCTATTTGTTTATCACAAGTTATCTCTCCTAACTCTAATACCAAAAAACCTTTTTCTGTATTTACTCTATTAAATCCATAGTAGTCTGCTAGATTTTTTGTGAAATTCTCTTTGTGCCATTTGAATGGAAAATAGTTTTTGTATATTTTTCTCCATCTTAGAGCTGTTCTTATAGCTTTTGGATGATATTTATCATATCCTATAGATGCTCCTGTAGAACATGGTTTGCTAGAGCCATCAAAATGTATAGCTACAGCTATTCTAGCATTGGCTATTGGTATTTTAGCACCTACTCTTACTACATCTATACCATTTTTTTTTAACTCTTTTTCTACCTCTTTGGCTACTAATATATTCCAATCAACCTCTTTGTATTTGCCATTTACTGAACCAGTATTTCCAAAGACTCTACCAGCATGTCCTGCTTGAACTAATACTGTTGTATTAATTGGACGATTATTGAATATCTCTACAATAAGTGCTATAAAGAGTGCTATAATCAAAAAACCAAATAGTTGTCTAATTTTCATATACTCCCCCCTATGGATATATTAGATAGTTTTCTCTTATCTTTTTAAACTCATTTAACTCTTTTTCCCAACCCTTTTTTATCTCTTTGGGACTCATTCCAGCCTCTATTTGCCTACGCAATTTATTACTTCCTGCTAGTTTATCAAAAAATCTATTTTTTAAAAAGAAGTTTTTTTTGTTTGGATAGTTTTTATATGCATCAATAATATAATTT
>JANTFF010000078.1 GCA_024763575.1 Sulfurovum sp. | reverse complement strand
TCTCCTTTAAAAATTTTACTCCCACTCAATAGTAGCAGGTGGTTTAGATGAAATATCATAAACTACTCTATTTATTCCATCAATTTCATTAATAATTCTTCTACTAATACCCTCCAAAACATCATGAGGGATATGAGCAAATGTAGCTGTCATTCCATCTACAGACTCTACCATACGAACACAAACTGTATTATCATAAGTACGGTTATCCCCCATTACTCCAACAGATTGGACATTTAGTAATACTGTAAATGCTTGCCATACTCTATTATAATACCCAGTTGCTCTTAACTCCTCTTGCATAATTGCATCTGATTCTCTTAGTAGTCTTAACGCATCTTCAGTAACATCTCCCATAACTCTAATAGCAAGTCCAGGTCCTGGGAATGGGTGTCTATCTATCATATGCTTTGGAAGTCCAAGTTCTAGTCCTAGTTTTCTTACCTCATCTTTAAATATCTCTCGAAGAGGCTCTACTAATTCAAATGTCATCCAATCGGGTAATCCACCTACATTATGGTGTGATTTAATAGTTTTAGAAGGACCTTTGACGGAAACTGATTCAATTACATCTGTATATAGTGTTCCTTGTGCCAAAAATGCCACATCTGTATGTTTTTTGGCTTCTGCATCAAATACCTCTATAAACTTCTCTCCAATGGATTTTCGTTTCTGTTCTGGGTCGCTTACCCCTTTTAGAACTTTCATAAACTCATCTTTGGCATCTATTGTTATTAAAGGAATATCAAGTAGTTTAAACATATCTTGAACCTGCTCTGCCTCATCTTTTCGTAATAATCCTTGGTCAACGAATACACAAATCAATTGCTCTTTTGGTAGAGCTTCATGCAATATAGTAGCTACTACAGAGCTATCAACTCCACCACTTACACCACATAGTACCTTTTTGTCTCCTACTTGCTCTCTAATAGCTTTTATTTTCTCTTTGGCAAAACTTCCCATATTCCAAGTACTACTACAACCACATATATATTTAGCAAAGTTTTTAAGCAGTTTAGTTCCCTCTACACTATGGTGAACCTCTGGGTGAAATTGAAATGCATATATTTTTTTCTCTTCATTTGCTATACCTGCATATGGAGAGTTTTCACTACTTCCAATAACTTTAAATCCAACAGGTAATCTCTCTGCTCTATCTCCATGACTCATCCATACAGTCTCATTATCACTCATTCCTTCAAATATTGGAGATTGAGATATAGATAGTTTGGCTTTGCCATACTCATGATGATTAGCTGGAATAACCTCTCCACCAAATTGTTGAGTAATAAGTTGCATACCATAACAGATACCCATAATAGGAACTCCTAAATCCCAAATCTCTTCACTAGGTTTATAAGCATCTTTGGCATATACTGAAGCAGGACCACCTGAAAGTATAATACCTTGTGGTTTTCTAGCTTTAATATCCTCAATATTTTCTCTATATGGAACTACTTCACAATAGACCCCACTCTCTCTAAGTTTTCTAGCTATTAATTGTGTATATTGTGAGCCAAAGTCTAATACTAATATTGGTACTTGTTTCATATGATGATTTTCCTTTTGATTGTAGAAGTTTAATTAAGTTGGGATTATACACTATATTTTATAATAGTGAGTAGAGAGAGACCAAGAGTGTTTTACTCTTGGCAAAGTGGATTAAACTTACTTATCCTATATGCAACATATCAAACTGCACATACCAAATAGAAACTGAAACCATATATCCCAAAAGTACAGTCCAAGCATACTTCATGTGTGAACTAAATGTATATATACCATGAAGTTTACCCATAACACCAACTCCAGCAGCACTACCAAATGAGATTAAACTTCCACCAACACCCGCTGTCATAGTTACTAACATCCACTGCTCTTGAATAGCAACAGGATTAGCTCCCATATTTGGGTCTGCTTTTAGTACTGCTGACATAACAGGTACATTATCAATAATAGCAGATATAAATCCAACAGATATATTAACAGCAGTTGGACCAAAAGTATCATAAAGCTTTGTAAAATAGTCCAAAAATCCAAGGAAATGTAAGCCACCAACAGCAGCTAATATACCAAAGAAGAACAGTAATGTATCATTTTCTACTTTGGCAATCCATGCAAAAACATCTACTTGTGTAGAAGAATTACCAGTATTTAACTGATATACATATAGTTTTAATATAGAAAGACCAAACATCATACCCCACATAGCAGGAAGATGTAGTGCTTGATGAGAGAGAATTGCTAATACAATTGTCAATGCAAAAAGCCCAATAATGACTTTACCACCCTTAGCAATAGTAGCAGGTTCTTCATCACTATTAAATGGTGGCATTCCATCAGGTATAACTCTACTCAATAAAAATGCTGTTACACCCCATCCTAAAAATGATGCAGGAAACAAGAATAAAAACTCTGTAAAATCAGCTCTACCATCAACCCAAACCATAAGTGTAGTAATATCACCAAATGGAGACCACGCCCCTCCAGCATTGGCAGCTACAACTATATTGATTGCACTTGGGACTAGGAACTCTCTCTTATCTTTGTCAATAGTAATAAGAACTGTAGATAAAATAAGAGCTGTAGTCAAGTTATCAGCTACAGGAGAGATAAAAAATGCCAAAAGTCCAGTTACCCAAAAGAGTTTTTTGTAACTGTAACCTTTTGAAACTAAATTATAACGCAATGTAGAAAAAACTCCTCTATCTATCATCGCTTCTATATAAGTCATAGCAACAAATAAGAAGAAGAATATTCCTGATATTTCGACAATTAGATGCTCTATCTCTCTCTCAAGAAGATGTCCATCCATTCCATTAATTGCAAAGTAAAAACCTATCAACATAAAGATACCAGTACCTGCCAAAAGTGCAGGTTTTGCTTTGTTGATACGGTATTTATCCTCTGTTGCAATAAAGTAGTAACCAATAACAAAAAATGCTAATGATACCCATCCAACCCATGTGGTTGCTAAGTGTAAGTCGTGCATATTTACTCCATATAATAATTTTAATATATGTGTATTATAGTAGAAATTCAAAATTTTTCCTAACAATCAAATTTTAGCTATCCAAAAGAGTTTAATAGTATCTTTTTGTAACAAATACACAAGATATTTTATTATTGAACATGATTATTTGTTACTTTTCGATATAGTGTGTACCTAGTGACTCTTTTCGTTTCAGTGCAGCTTCTACTATAGCAGAAGCTGTATTTAATCTAAGTTCTAATAAGCGTCCTATCTCTCTATTTTTCATATCATATATAATATTTTTAGCTTTAAGTAATCCAGCTCTTGTACGAACAATACCCATATCTTCCCACATAATTTTACGCAGACGGTGTTTATATACTCTATCTTTTTCTTGATGAACTATATTTTTATACTCTTTATCAAAAATTGGGATTTTTAGCTCTTTATGCTCTTTGCCCAAGATATGTTGAGTTGCTCTTTTTGCAAATACAACTCCTTCCAAAAGAGAGTTAGAGGCTAAACGATTAGCTCCATGAACTCCTGTACTAGAGGCTTCACCAATTACATAAAGTCCATCAATTCCCTCTACACAACCATCTAAATCACTCTTAATTCCACCAACTGCATAGTGAAAAGCAGGAGATATAGGAACTCTATCTTTTGGGAAACTGTAACCAATTGCCTCAAATGTTCTTGTGATATTTGGAAATCTATTATGAAACCACTTCTGCTCAAACATTGAAAAATCCAAATAGGCATCTTCTCCTGTCTCTCTTTTATGATTAAAGATAGCTCTACTAACTATATCTCTACTAGCAAGTTCTCCCCTGTCATCATAATCAAATAGAAATCTCCTACCATTTTTATCCACTATCCAAGCACCCTCACCTCGCAAGGCTTCTGTAAGTAGAAGTTTTCTAGCAAATGGAGTTTTGACAAATACAGTTGGGTGAAACTGCATCATCTCCATATCTCTTAGCTCTATACCTTTTTCTACACATATACCATGAATATCAGCAGATACTGTACGAGAGTTTGTATTATACTCATATAATGAACCAACCCCACCACTAGCTATTATTACATCATCAGCATATATAGTTTGATGTTGATAGTTAACCAATGCTTTTACTCCATAACATCTACCATCTTCTATTAGTAAATCATATACCAAAGTATTTCTCTGTAGCTTATGTTTGTTTTGAACCATCATAAAATAGTGCATATATCTACCTGTTGCATCTCCACCTGCATGAACAATTCGCCCTGTAGAGTGTGCAGCTTCTTTAGTATATAAAATATTTCCATTCTCATCTGTATCAAATTCCATACCCCTAGAGATTATATCTGATGTGGTATCTAGTGAAGTTTGACTCAATATCTCTACAGCCTCTTTTTTATTATGGTATGCCCCTGCTATCATTGTATCTTCTATATGAAGTGGAATATCATTTTCATCTAATGCTGTTACCATACCACCTTGGGCATAAAATGTATTACACTCCCATGGAATATCTTTGCAAACTACCAAAACCTTTTTGTTTTCTGGTAAATTCATTGCAGAATATAACCCTGCTATACCTGCACCTATGATTAATACATCATACTTTATCATTTCTCCCCCTTTTCTATATTTTTAGTTTTATCAACCCAATATGGATTAGCTTTGTAACCACATCCATTAAATATTAAACAGCTAAAAGATGTTATAATAAACAGATGAAAAAAGCTGATACAATAATTTCGCATATACTTAACCTACCTAAATTTAAATTCCTCCCAAATTATTACTGTTATAGGAAGTTTGTATCACTATTAAAACCACAATGGAAAAGAGCAATAGCCTTTGTATATATACGAGAAAATACTCTATTTGTAGCTCTTTGGCACCCTGGGTTTAAAAATGAACTCAATTATAATCAAGATTTATTAAAGAGTATATTAAGTTTGTTAAAACGAGAAGATGAAAAGTGTAACCATTTAAATAGTGTTAATAAAGTGATTATATTTAACTCCAAACACAATAGTAT
>JANTFF010000077.1 GCA_024763575.1 Sulfurovum sp. | reverse complement strand
CACTATACCATTTAGAGGTGGTATATGAACTCTTACAAGAGTATGAGAAAGCAAAGCATACTCTACAACCACTTGAAATTATGGGTGAAGATATCAAAACACTACAAGCACATTTAGAGCTTACTACTCTCCTAAAAGATAGTAGTATAGAAAGAGAAGAAAAAGTAAAAAAACTAAAATTTTTTATAAATGATAATGCTTATTCATATAGACGAATAATACAAGAGCTTTTTAGACTTGATTTAAATACAGCATGGGAAGTAATAGATAACAATAAAATAGATTTAATAGTTGATACATTATGGTTCTTACCCTTATCAAACCTCAATTTTGATATAATCTATTCGAGTGAAATATTAACTAGTATTTACAGTGCCAAAGGTGTTTTGGATACTCAAAAACCAATCATTCAAAGTGGAATTTTTGCTATTGATACGATTAACTTTGCACAAAGAGGTGGTAGTAGTGAAGTTGATTTAACCTTTAGCTATGGATGTAATAAATGTAAACAACATTTTCCTATATCATTTGATAGATGTCCAAACTGTTATGCTATAAACTCAATACAAATTCAAGAAACCATCACTAAAAAACGGTCACAAATGGGGTATTCTCTACTCTAAGACCATAAATAAATAAAAGGAAAAAAAATGAGCAGATTTAAAGCCCTAGAGGATGCTTTAAACTATAATTTCAAACGAGATGACCTCATCACCGAAGCACTCACTCATAAAAGTTATAAAAAACCTTATAATAATGAGAGATTAGAGTTCTTAGGTGATGCTGTACTTGATTTGATTGTCGGAGAGTATCTATTTAGTAAATTCCCAAAAAAAGATGAAGGTATATTATCCAAAATTCGTGCCTCTTTGGTTAATGAGACAGGATTTACCAAACTAGCAAACAAGATAAATTTAGGTCAATCTATACTAATCTCAACAGCAGAAGAGAATAATAATGGACGAAATAAACCATCTCTACTATCTAATGCATTTGAAGCTGTAATTGGAGCTATATATTTAGAGAGTGGTTTAGATGTTACTGCTAAAATAGCTATAACTCTAATAGAAGAGACTTATCCAAAAATTGATTTGAACTCACTATCAAAAGATTTCAAAACTACACTACAAGAGCTAACACAAGCTGATTTTGGAGAAACCCCAACATACAAACTAATCCGTGCATTTGGTCCTGACCATAAAAAAGAGTTTGAGATAGCTGTAGAGTTACAAAATAGAATTATATCTGCTGCTATTGGACGAAGCAAAAAAGAGGCTCAACAAAAAGCAGCCGAGATTGCACTAAAAACCCTAAAAGGTATTGAACAATGAATAGTTTTGGTAAAAAATTTATAATTACAACATTTGGAGAGTCTCATGGAAAGGCTTTGGGTTGTATAGTTGATGGTGTTCCAGCAGGTCTTAAAATAGATGAAGAGTTTATACAAAGTGAGCTAGATAGACGAAAACCAGGTAAAAGCAAACTAGAGACAGCAAGAAAAGAGGATGATAAAGTAGAGATACTATCAGGTACTTTTGAGGGAGTAAGTACAGGTACACCTATTATGATGGTAATATATAATAGTAATCAAAAAAGCCGTGATTATGATAATATCAAAGATTTATTTCGACCAGGTCATGCTGATTTTACCTATTATCATAAATATGGAATTAGAGACTATAGAGGAGGTGGGAGAAGTTCAGCAAGAGAGACAGCTGCTAGAGTAGCAGGTGGGGCTATTGCTAAACTAATGCTAAAAACTATTGGTGTAGAGATAACTTCAGGTCTATGTGAAGTTGATGGAATTAAATCAAATAGTTATGATTTTGAGTATGCAAAAACAAGTAAACTATATGCACTAGATGCCAACTTAGAAAAAGAACAAGAGAATGCTATATTAGAAGCCAAAAAGAGACATGACTCTGTAGGTGGAGTTGTACTAACTATTGCAAAAGGTGTTCCTATAGGTTTAGGTGAACCTCTATACTATAAACTAGATGCCATATTAGCAGAAGCCATGATGGGAATAAACGCATCCAAAGCTATAGAGATAGGTGATGGAGTAGCTAGTACCCATCTAAAAGGAAGCTCAAATAATGATGAGATAACTCCAAATGGATTTAAGAGCAATCACTCTGGAGGAATTTTGGGTGGAATATCAAATGGAGATGATATTATAGTCAAAACACATTTCAAACCAACTCCTTCTATTTTTCAACCACAAGAGACCATAACCAAAGATAACCAACCTACAATATGTGAACTAAAAGGAAGACACGACCCATGTGTAGCTATTCGTGGCTCTATTGTATGTGAGGCGATGATGTCACTTGTATTAGCTGATATGCTACTTCTTAATATGGGGAAAAAGATGGAACATATAACAAAAATATATTCATAATTAAATGATTGACAAGGCTAGTGAAGAGGAACTCAAAAATAGTATTGATATAGTTGATATTATATCTAACTATATAGAGATAAAAAAAGCAGGAGCTAACTTCAAGGCAAACTGTCCTTTTCATGGAGAAAAAACAGCTAGTTTTGTTATAAGTCCTGCCAAACAGATATATCACTGTTTTGGGTGTGGTGTCGGTGGTGATGCAATACAATTTGTAAAAGAGTATGAAAAACTAAACTACCCAGAGGCATTAGAAAAGATAGCCTCTATAATGAACTTTTCACTATCTTATACCAAAGGAAGTGATAATCATAATGAGACTCGTCGCCTACTAGAACAGGTACAATCATGGTATAGTAAAAATTTAGATAGTAGTGATATATCCAAAAAATATCTACACAATAGAGGTATAAACCAACAATCTATTGAAAAATTTGGTATTGGATATGTTGGAACAAGTTATGAACTTATGAATTTTCTATCTGCAAACTTTTTGCCAATTCCAAAAGCCGAAGAGGCAGGAGTTGTAGCAAAAAGAGATAATGGTGGATTTTATGCAAGGCTTACAGAGAGGATTACATTTCCTATATATTCACCTAGTGGAGCGATTGTTGGATTTGGTGGACGAACAATTACTAATCATCCTGCAAAATATATCAACTCTCCTCAAACTAAACTATTTAATAAATCAAGCTTACTATATGGTTACTCTAAAGCCAAAGAGAATATATATAAAAACAAAAAAATAATAATTACAGAGGGTTATTTAGATGTGATTATGCTTCATCAAGCAGGATTTAATGAAGCAGTAGCAACATTAGGAACAGCACTAACACAAGAACATCTACCCATATTAAGAAAAGGTGAACCACATATTATACTTGCCTATGATGGAGACAAAGCAGGAGTTAATGCAGCGCTCAAAGCCTCAACTATGCTAACACATAGTGGATTTGATGGTTCTGTTGTACTTTTTCCTAATGGAGCTGACCCTGCTGATATGATTGCCCAAAATCAAATCCAAGAGGTAGCAAATCTATTACGAAATGGACAACCACTTATACCATTTGTATTAGAGATGACTGCTAAATCATATAATCTACAAAACCCAAAAGAAAAAGAGGTAGCATTTGAAGCTATCAAAGTATATCTCAATAGCTTAAGCCCAATTCTAAGAGACTCATATATCTCACACTCGGCTACACTTTTAGGTGTATCCCCTGCTCTATTTGGTTCCTCTACCAAAGTGGAGAATGTCAAAAGCAGATTTACAACACCTAGAGATGATATAGGAGAGTTGAGTATCATAAAAACACTATTAGAAAACAAAAATTTTATAGATATTTTACTAGAAGTAATAGAACCACCTATATTTGGTAAATATTCTCCTCTAATAGAGTCTATTATTAAAGGAGATAGAGATAATCCCCATCTAATGGGTCTAATGCTAGATGAGAATATCAAAGTTATGAAAGAAGATGAATTCAAAAAAGCATTGGCTTCTTTTCTTTTTAGACACTATAGTAAAAAGCTTAGAAGTATAAGCTCTGATAACTCTATATTATTAATAAAAAAAAGTTTCCTTATTCGTAAAATTAAAATGGACATACTACCACGATTAAAAAAAGGAGAGTTGGTAGCTTTTAAAAGTTAAATTCAGGGATTTATTCTCAATATTATGTTATATTTGCTCTATTATGAAAACTCAAATCAAACCTAAAACCGTTTTAAAAGATTATTATATTTTTATACGAGATTTTATCAAAGTACTATTTGATGACAAACTTAGCTACTACTCTGCAAGTTTGAGTTTTTATACCCTATTTTCTATTATTCCTCTTTTAGTTATTATTTTGTCTATATTAACTCATCTTCCTATTTTTGATGATATTTACAAAAATATTCAAGATATACTATTTAAAAATCTGATGCCTACTAACTCAAAAGAGATATTAACTTATATCAATAGTTTTGTAGCAAACTCTGCTAAACTTGGGATTGTAGGAGTGATATATGTGCTATTTGCGTCTATGATGTTTTTTAAAAACTATGACTATATTGTTAATGATATTTTTGAGTGCGAAAGGAGAAGTTTTTGGGCTTCTGTATCTATTTATTGGACACTAGTCACACTCACTCCTATTATGTTGGTGTTATCTTTTTACTTATCTACACAGATACAAACTCTGCTTGAACACAATAGACTAACAGCAGGAATAGAGGTTATAACTATATTACCCTTTATAATTGTATGGTCTATGTTTTTTCTAACTTATAAAATATCTGCCAATACTAATGTATCAAATTTAGCAGGAGCTATTAGTTCATTTATAGCCTCTTTGGTATGGTATTTAGCCAAAATTGGATTTATATTTTATGTACTACATAACAAAACTTATCTAAGTATCTATGGTAGTTTAAGTATATTACTTTTCTTTTTTCTATGGATATATATATCATGGGCTATATTTTTGTATGGGTTGAGATTTTGTTATATATTGGATAGAGAGGATGAAGTCAAAGAGATTAAATGAAATAATCCACCAAAATAACTACCCAACAAAATAGATGTAATAAAACAGCAAAAAGTACAGCCGTAGCTCCAATATCTTTGGCTAATTTGGCTAATGGGTGTATATCCTTGGTTACTAAATCCACTACATTTTCAATAGAAGAGTTGAGTAGT